>NZ_JBHINJ010000010.1:0-84858 GCF_042194855.1 Bartonella sp. CL70QHWL
GTTTTGCTATTCGTGAAGGTGGTCGTACTGTTGGTGCCGGTATCGTCTCTAAGATCATTGAATAAATAATGCTTGTTGAGTGCTTTAATTATTAATGCACTTTGTATAACAGGGAAATAAAAAGCATGAACAGTCAGAATATTCGCATTCGCTTGAAAGCGTTTGATCATAGAATTCTTGATACGTCGACGCGTGAGATTGTATCGACTGCTAAACGTACCGGTGCAAATGTCCGTGGTCCCATTCCGCTTCCGACGCGGATTGAGAAGTTTACGGTCAATCGTGGACCGCATATCGATAAGAAAAGTCGTGAGCAGTTTGAGATGCGAACACATAAGCGTCTTCTTGACATTGTTGATCCAACGCCGCAAACAGTGGATGCGCTTATGAAGCTCGATCTTTCTGCTGGTGTGGATGTAGAAATTAAGCTCTGAGGTTTGAGGACAGAAGGAACAGACCCGATGCGTTCAGGTGTAATAGCACAGAAGCTGGGCATGACCCGTATTTATAATGATGCTGGTGAGCATGTGCCGGTGACGGTACTTCGTTTGGAGAATTGTCAAGTCGTTGCTCAGCGTACAGTTGAAAAGAATGGTTATACTGCTGTTCAATTAGGTGTAGGCTTTGCTAAGGTTAAGAATACTTCACAAGCTCTTCGTGGACATTTTGCTAAGGCTTCTGTTGAGCCTAAAGCCAAAATAGCAGAGTTTCGTGTGAGTCCCGACAATCTTCTTGATGTTGGTACTGAGATTACAGTGGAACATTTTGTTCCAGGACAAAGAGTTGATGTGACTGGTACCAGTATTGGTAAGGGGTTTGCTGGTGTTATGAAACGACATAACTTTGGTGGGCATCGTGCTTCCCATGGTAATTCGATCACACATCGTGCTCATGGTTCTACGGGGCAGTGCCAAGATCCTGGTAAAGTTTTTAAAGGCAAAAAAATGGCCGGCCATATGGGGCAAGCGCGTGTAACAACACAGAATATTGAAGTTATTTCCACTGATAGTGAGCGTGGTTTAATTTTAGTGCGTGGTGCTGTTTCTGGTTCTAAAGGTTCTTGGATTTTGATACGGGATGCTGTGAAGAAGCGTCTTCCTGATAATGCTCCAAAGCCTGCCGGTATTCGCCGTCTTGTGAAGGAGAAAGCGGAAATGGTTACTCCGGTGACGGAAACCTCTGAAGTTGAGGGAGCCTAATAATGGATCTTGTAATTAAAACTCTTGATGGTAATGAAGCTGGCAAATTAAAGGTTTCTGAAGCTATTTTTGATCTTGTTCCGCGTGAGGATATTTTGCAACGTGTTGTTCGTTGGCAGCTTGCACGTCGTCAGCAGGGAAGTCATCAATCCCAAGGTCGTTCTGATGTGTCGCGAACAGGGGCAAAAATGTTTAAACAGAAAGGAACTGGGCGTGCTCGACATTCATCTGCACGTGCACCGCAGTTTAGAGGTGGGGGTAAGGCACATGGACCGGTGGTTCGCAGTCATGCGCATGATCTTCCTAAAAAGATTCGTGCTCTTGGGTTGCGTCTTGCTTTATCTGCAAAATTAAAAGCAAAAGATTTGATTATTGTGGATGAGTTGACTGTTAAGGATGCTAAAACGAAGATGCTTGTTTCTCATTTTTCTAAGCTTGGATTTAATAACGCTCTCTTGATTGGTGGTAAAGAGATTGATATTAACTTTTTTCGTGCAGCCTCTAATATCCCTAATATTGACATTTTGCCTATTCAGGGAATTAATGTTTATGATATTTTGCGTCGCAGCAAACTTGTTTTATCAAAAGCAGCTGTTGAGGCTCTTGAGGAGCGTTTTAAATGACAGATCTTCGCCATTATGATATAATTATTAGTCCAGTTATTACTGAAAAGGCGACTATGATTTCTGAATATAATCAAGTTGCTTTTAATGTCGCGCCGAAAGCGACGAAGCCTGAGATTAAGGCTGCTATTGAAGCGCTTTTTAGCGTAAAAGTTAAAGCAGTTAACACGATAGTCCGTAAGGGTAAAGTGAAGCGTTTCAAAGGTATAGTTGGTCGGCAGAGTGATGTCAAAAAAGCGATCGTAACTCTGGCCAGTGGTCAGACTATCGACGTTTCGACAGGTCTTTAAGAGGCTCGGAGATAGGAATAATGGCACTTAAGCAATTTAATCCAACTACACCTGGGCAGCGTCAGCTTGTTATTGTGGAACGTTCTTGTCTTTATAAGGGAAAACCTATAAAGATGTTAACTGAAGGTTTGTCTTCAAAGGGTGGACGTAATAATCGCGGTCGTGTTACTGCTCGTTTTCAGGGTGGTGGACATAAACGTAGTTATCGGTTTGTCGACTTTAAGCGTCTTAAACGTGATGTTTCAGCAAAGGTTGAGCGTTTAGAATACGATCCTAATCGTACCGCTTTTATTGCTTTAATCCGCTATGAGGATGGGCAATTGAGTTATATTCTTGCGCCACAGCGTCTTGGTGTTGGTGATTCTGTTATGGCTGGTTTAAATGTGGATGTTAAACCAGGTAATGCTATGCCTCTTGGTAATATGCCTGTAGGCACAATTATTCATAATGTTGAGATGAAGCCAGGAAAAGGAGGGCAGATTGCGCGTTCAGCAGGTGCTTATGCGCAGTTGGTTGGACGAGATCATGGTATGGCTATTCTTCGTTTAAATTCTGGTGAACAGCGTTTGGTTCCGAGTAGTTGTTTTGCAACTGTTGGCGCTGTTTCAAATCCTGATCATGGGAATATTAATGATGGTAAGGCGGGTCGGTCACGTTGGCGTGGTAAACGTCCACATGTTCGTGGTGTTGCTATGAACCCCGTTGATCATCCGCACGGTGGTGGTGAAGGTCGTACATCGGGGGGGCGCCATCCAGTATCTCCTTGGGGTAAACCTACGAAAGGTAAGCGTACGCGCTCCAATAAAGCCACTGATAAATTTATTATGCGTACGCGTCATCAACGCAAGAAATGAGAAAGGTAGTCTGAAGTGGTTCGTTCAGTGTGGAAAGGTCCGTTTGTTGACGGCTATCTTCTTGGTAAAGCAGAGAAGGTACGTGCAAGTGGGCGCAATGAAGTTATAAAAATATGGAGTCGTCGCTCTACTATTTTACCGCAATTTGTTGGTTTAACTTTTGGTGTTTACAACGGTAATAAGCATATTCCTGTTTCTGTTTCTGAAGAGATGGTTGGGCATAAGTTTGGTGAGTTCGCTCCTACCCGGACTTATTATGGTCATGGTGCCGATAAAAAAGCGAAGAGGAAGTAGGAATGGGAAAAGCTAAAGTTTCGCGCCAGCTTAAAGATAATGAAGCAAGAGCTGTCACGCGGACAATTCGTGTTAGTCCGCAGAAGCTTAATTTAGTTGCTGCAATGATTCGTGGTAAAAGAGTTAATGTAGCGCTCGCTGATTTGATGTTTTCACGCAAGCGTATTGCTGCTACTGTGAAAAAAACGCTTGAATCAGCAATTGCAAATGCAGAAAATAACCACGATCTTGATATTGATTCGCTTGTTGTGGCGGAAGCTTATGTTGGTAAGTCGATAGTGATGAAGCGCTTTCATGTTCGTGGTCGAGGGCGTGCTAGTAGAATTGAACGTCCATTTTCGCATCTTACTGTTATTGTTCGTGAAGTTACCGAAAAAGTGGAGGCCGCGTAATGGGGCAGAAGATCAATCCAATAGGACTTCGTCTTGGTGTTAATCGGACTTGGGACTCTCGTTGGTATGCTGATAGTGGTGAATATGGGCGCCTTCTTCATGAAGATTTGAAAATTCGTTCATATGTGCTTGAGGAGCTTAAACAGGCGGCTATTTCTAAGGTTGTTATTGAGCGTCCTCATAAGAAGTGTCGTATTACGATTCATTCTGCACGTCCTGGTTTGATTATTGGTAAAAAGGGTGCTGATATCGAAAAGCTTCGTCGTAAGCTTTCAGAAATGACGGATGCTGAAACTTCATTGAATATTGTGGAGATTCGTAAACCGGAGATTGATGCGACAATTATTGCGCAATCAATTGCTCAACAGTTAGAGCGTCGTGTTGCTTTTCGTCGTGCAATGAAGCGTGCTGTTCAGTCTGCTATGCGTCTTGGTGCGGAAGGTATTCGTATCAATTGTTCTGGCCGTCTTGGTGGTGCTGAAATTGCTCGTATGGAATGGTATCGTGAAGGTCGTGTTCCACTTCATACCTTGCGTTCTGATGTTGATTACGGTACAGCAGAAGCTAAGACCGCTTATGGTATTTGTGGTATTAAAGTTTGGGTCTTTAAGGGTGAGATTCTTGAGCATGATCCGATGGCTTCAGAACGTCGTGCTACGGAAGCTGATCAATCTGGTTCTTCATCGAATCGTCGCCGCGAAAATGCTTAGTTTTTGAGATTGAACTAAAATTTGGAGTAGAGAACAATGTTGCAGCCAAAGCGCACAAAGTTCCGTAAACAGTTCAAAGGCCGTATTCACGGTTCTGCGAAGGGTGGTACGGATTTGAATTTCGGTGCCTACGGTTTGAAGGCTGTTGAGCCGGAGCGGGTTACTGCTCGTCAAATTGAAGCGGCGCGTCGTGCGATTACACGTTATATGAAGCGTTCTGGTCGTGTGTGGATTCGCATTTTTCCAGATCTTCCGGTTACATCTAAACCGACTGAAGTTCGTATGGGTAAAGGTAAGGGAAGTGTTGATTATTGGGCTGCACGTGTTGCTCCTGGGCGCGTCATGTTTGAGCTTGATGGAGTTCCGGAAGATGTTGCACGTGAAGCGCTAAGGTTGGGTGCTGCAAAGTTGCCTATAAAAACGCGTTTCATCCAGCGTATTGCTGAATAATGAGGTTAAGCGATGAGAGCCACAGAATTACGGGCGCAAACGCTCGACCAAATGAAAGATGAATTGGCTAAGTTAAAGAAAGAGCAATTTAATTTGCGTTTTCAAAAAGCAACAGGTCAATTAGAAAAGACTGCGCGTGTTAGACAAGTTCGTCGTGATATTGCGCGTATTAAAACTTTTCTTCGTCAAAAGATAAGTGAAACTAAGGTTTAAGGAAATAAGAGATGCCTAAACGCGTTTTGCAGGGTGTTGTTATTAGCGACAAAAGTGATAAGACTGTTGTTGTCAAAGTTGAACGCCGTTATTCTCATCCGCTTCTTAAGAAGACTGTTCGGCAGTCTAAAAATTATAAAGCGCATGACGAAAACAACCAATTCAAGATTGGGGATCAAGTTTCTATTCAAGAATCTAGACCAATTTCGAAAGATAAATGTTGGATTGTTGTAAAAGACAATGTAGCGTAATGGGTTAAGTTTATTGTTTTAGAATTTAACAGTGTTTTTATCATTGATAAATTTTGAGGCGATGAATTTATCGTTATTTGGCAGGCAAATCCGAG
Organism: Bartonella sp. CL70QHWL; assembly: GCF_042194855.1. NCBI lineage: Bacteria > Pseudomonadati > Pseudomonadota > Alphaproteobacteria > Hyphomicrobiales > Bartonellaceae > Bartonella > Bartonella sp. CL70QHWL. The sequence continues at coordinate 5,372 of NZ_JBHINJ010000010.1, forward strand.
TGTATAAAAGGTACAATCGGATATATGTGTTAAGAGAAGGTGGCCAGTCATGATTCAGATGCAAACAAATCTCGACGTTGCTGATAATTCTGGAGCGCGTCGTGTCATGTGCATCAAGGTGTTAGGCGGTTCAAAGCGGAAATATGCTTCGGTCGGTGACATTATTGTTGTTTCGGTTAAGGATGCAATTCCTCGTGGCCGTGTTAAAAAAGGTGATGTTATGAAAGCTGTTGTGGTTCGTACTGCTAAGGATATTCGTCGCGCAGATGGTAGTGTCATTCGTTTTGATAGTAATGCTGCGGTTTTAGTGGATAATAAAAAAGAGCCGATTGGTACTCGTATCTTTGGACCTGTTCCCCGCGAATTGCGTGGTAGGAATCATATGAAGATCATCTCGCTTGCTCCTGAAGTTCTATAAGGAGTAAATGTTATGCAGAAGATTCGAAAAGGTGATAAAGTTGTTGTTTTGTCCGGTAAGGATAAAGGATGTAGTGGTGAAGTAATTAAGGTTAGTCCAAAAGAGAATAAGGCTTTTGTTCGTGGGATTAATATGATTAAACGTCATCAACGTCAAACGCAGAAGCAAGAGGCTGGAATTATTTCTAAAGAAGCTCCGATTCATCTGTCTAATTTGGCGATTGCTGATCCTAAAGATGGTAAGCCTACACGTGTAGGCTTTCGTATGAATGCAGATGGTAATAAGGTGCGTTTTGCCAAGCGTTCGGGAGAGTTGATTAATGGCTGAGGAAAGACAAGTACCGCGTATGAAAGCGCATTATTTTGAAGTGATTCGTAAAGCGCTTCAAGAGAAGTTTAATTACAGAAATGCGATGCAAATTCCGCGGATTGATAAAGTTGTAATAAATATGGGCATAGGTGAAGCAACTGCTGATTCGAAGAAGCCTTCCCTTGCTGCTGAGGATTTAGGGCTAATAACGGGGCAGAAGGCTGTTGTTACGCGTGCGCGTAATTCTATTGCGACCTTTAAGGTTCGTGAAGGAATGCCTCTTGGGGCTAAAGTTACATTGCGTAAAGATCGTATGTTTGAGTTTTTAGATCGTCTTGTTACGATTGCTCTTCCGCGGGTTCGTGACTTTCGTGGTTTAAATCCAAAGAGTTTTGATGGTCGTGGCAATTTTGCTATGGGTATTAAAGAACACATTGTGTTTCCAGAAATCAACTATGATAAAGTTGATCAAATTTGGGGCATGGATATTATCGTTTGTACGACAGCAAAAACGGATGATGAGGCTCGTGAATTATTGCGTGCTTTTAATTTTCCTTTTCGTTCGTAACGGCAAACATAGTGAGGTGAGATTATGGCCAAAGTAAGTGCCGTTGAAAAAAATAAGCGTCGTGAGGTGATGGTAAAGCGTTATGCTGCCCGTCGTGCACGTTTGAAAGCAATAGTTATGGATCAGAAGGTTTCTCTTGAAGAACGTTTTAAAGCTTCTGTTCAGTTGGCAGAGTTGCCGCGTAATTCTTCGAAAGTTCGTATTCGTAATCGCTGTGAGGTTTCAGGTCGTCCGCGGGCTTATTATCGTAAATTAAAAATGTCGCGAATTGCGTTGCGTGAGCTTGGCTCTATTGGCTATATTCCTGGTATTGTAAAATCTAGTTGGTAAGAGGAGATTATTTAATGTCTATGTCAGATCCTCTTGGTGATATGTTAACACGTATTCGTAATGCACTTGGTCGTAAAAAAGGTAAAGTAGTTACTCCAGCTTCGAAACTTCGTGCGCACGTTCTTGATGTTCTTCAGTCGGAAGGTTATATTCGCGGATATAATCAAATTGATTTAGGTGATGGGAAAGCTGAGATTGAAATCGAATTGAAGTATTTTGAAGGGCTGGCTGCTATTCGTGAGATTTCACGTGTATCAAAGCCAGGGCGTCGTGTGTATGTTTCTGCTAAGTCACTTCCACAGGTGGCTAATGGTCTTGGTATTTCGATTTTATCGACTCCTAAAGGCGTCATGGCAGATCATGAGGCGCGTGAACAGAATGTTGGTGGAGAACTCCTTTGTCGTGTTTTCTAAGTTATGTCAAGAAAACGGAAGAAAAAGTAGGTTAGAACAATGTCTCGTATTGGAAAGAAACCCATTTCAATTCCTTCTGGAGTTACTGCTACTGTTGAAGGTCAGCTGGTTAAGGCAAAAGGTCCAAAAGGTGAGCTGAGTTACGTCGTCAATGATGAAGTCTTAGTCAAACTTGAGGAAAATATCATATCAGTTATGCCGCGGGATCAGTCAAAAGATGCGCGTTCTAAATGGGGGATGTCGCGCTCAATGATTGAGAACATTTTTTGTGGTGTGAAAGATGGTTTTGAAAAGAGGTTGGAGATTAATGGGGTTGGTTATCGTGCTGCTTTGCAGGGTAAGGATGTTCAACTATCTCTGGGCTTTTCGCATGATGTGGTTTATAAAGTTCCGTCGGGTGTTACTGTGACTGTTCCTAAGCCAACAGAAATTGTTGTTTCTGGAATTGATAAACAGCAAGTTGGACAAGTTGCAGCGGAGATTCGGGAGTATCGTAGGCCTGAACCTTATAAAGGTAAGGGTGTTAAGCATGCAGATGAACGTATCTTCCGTAAAGAAGGTAAAAAGAAATAAGGATTTTGTATTATGGTTTCATCTAAGGACATTATCCAACGTCGTGCAAGGCGTGTTCGTCGTAGAATTAAAATGGTTTCTCATGATCGTCCTCGGCTTAGTGTTTATCGTTCAAATCAGAACATTTATGCTCAAGTTATCGATGATTTGCGGGGATGTACACTTGTTTCAGCCTCTACTCTTGAAAGTGATTTAAAAAAGTCGTTAAAGAGTGGTGCTGATAAAAAGGCAGCTTTTGCTGTTGGTAAGTTAATTGCTGAGCGTGCGAAGAAAGCGGGTGTTAATGAGGTGGTTTTTGATCGTGGAGCGTATGTGTACCATGGTCGCGTCAAAGCTTTAGCTGAGGCTGCTCGTGAAGGTGGTTTGAATTTCTAAAATTTCTTATTTATGAATGAGTAAGGAGAGTTTAGAGTTTTTCGTTTAAGTTCTTCCAGTTTGGTGAGGGACTTTGTTATCGTGCTTCCGGAAAAGAAAAAGGAATGAGGAATGGCACAAAAAGAACGTGGTGATAGAGAAGAACGCGATAATGAATTTGTCGATAGGCTCGTTCATATCAATCGTGTTGCTAAAGTTGTAAAAGGTGGTCGGCGTTTTGGTTTTGCTGCTCTTGTTGTCGTTGGAGATCAAAAAGGACGTGTGGGTTTTGGACATGGTAAAGCCCGCGAAGTTCCCGAAGCCGTTCGTAAAGCAACGGAATCTGCAAAGCGTGGGATGATTTATGTTCCACTTCGGTCTGGGCGTACATTGCATCATGATCTTGAAGGTCGTCACGGAGCTGGGCGTGTTTTGCTACGTTCGGCTTCTGCTGGTACTGGTATTATTGCTGGGGGACCGATGCGTGCTATTTTTGAAGCTCTTGGTATGCAGGATGTCGTTGCAAAATCGCTAGGATCGTCGAATCCTTATAACATGGTTCGTGCAACATTTGATGCATTGAAACATCAAATGCATCCTAGAGATATTGCTGCTCAACGTGGTATAAAATATTCGACTTTGCAGGCGCGTCGTCGCCATTTAGTTGACCTAGAAGGGTAGTTTCTGAGATTATCAGAAAAGGAATTAGGAAATGGTTCAGAAAAAATCTCAGAGTAATAAAACTGTGACGGTGGAGCAAATTGGAAGCCCTATTCGAAACTCACAGATTCAGCGTGCAACCTTAAAGGGGCTTGGACTAAATAAAATGCGTCGTCGGCGCGTTTTAGATGATACACTTTGTGTGCGGGGTATGATTGCTCGGGTTCGGCATCTTGTTCGCGTTATAGATGAAGGTTAAGGGTTGCGGGAGTATTATATATGAAACTCAATGAACTGCGTGATTGCGAAGGCGCAATAAAAAATCGTAAGCGTGTTGGGCGTGGCATTGGTTCCGGTATGGGTAAGACTGGTGGTCGTGGTGTAAAAGGGCAAAAGTCACGTTCTGGTGTTTCCCTTAATGGTTTTGAAGGTGGGCAAATGCCTATCTATCGTCGTTTGCCAAAACGTGGATTTAGAAATTTCTTTGCCAAAACCTACAATGAAGTTTCACTAGGACGTATTCAGTTGGCAGTTGATGCGGGTAAGTTGAATATTGAAAAGCCTGTTGATATGATTGCTTTGAAAGAGTCTGGTATTATTCGTCGTGAAAAAGATGGGGTTCGTCTTCTTTCTGATGGTGATTTGAAGGCTAAGATTACCTTTCATGTTTCTGGTGCTTCACAAGCTGCTCGTGTTAAGATTGAAAAAGTGGGTGGTCAGGTCATTTTTCCTGATATTGCTCGATAATTTTTTTAATATGGATAGAGACCTAAAGAAGAATTATATTTGTTTTGTGGGATCTTTTGTGGAGACTTGTTTAAGTTCTGCATTTATTTGTGTATGCGTATGTGAATTTTAGGATTATACTTCTGTGATTTAAAGAACTGGAGTGTAAAGTGGAGACGTTTTATGGCATCAGCAGCAGAGCAATTTGCTTCCAATATAAACTTCGGTACCTTTTCGCGTGCAACTGAATTAAAGAAACGCATCTGGTTTACTCTGTTGGCGCTTCTTGTATATCGTTTTGGCACTTACATCTCTCTTCCAGGTATCAATATCGATGCTTTGCGGCAAACATTTGAACATCACGCGTCTGGTGTATTAGGACTCTTTAATATGTTTGCTGGAGGTGCCGTTGGGCGTATGGCTATTTTTGCGCTGGGTATCATGCCTTATATATCGGCATCTATTATTGTGCAATTGTTAACATCTATTATTCCTTCTTTGGAGACTCTTAAAAAAGAAGGGGATTTAGGTCGTAAGATTATCAATCAATATACGCGTTATGTAACAGTCGTATTGGCAATTCTACAAGCTTTTGGTATTGCGGTTGCGCTTGAAAGCGGTATAGGGTCGGGGCTTCAAATTGTTTTAGAACCAGGTCTTATGTTTCGGTTTTCTTCTGTTATTACACTTGTTGGCGGAACGATGTTTCTTATGTGGCTTGGCGAGCAAATTACGTCACGTGGTGTTGGTAATGGGGTTTCTCTTATCATTTTTACAGGGATTGTAGCCAACTTTCCTTCTACTTTTGCTCAGCTTTTGACAGCTCATAGTCAGGCTGATTTATCAACTTTTCTTTTAATAGGAATCGTTCTTATTGCTGTTTTGGTTATTGGGCTTATTGTTTTTATAGAGCGTGCACAACGGCGAATTCTTATCCAATATCCGAAACGTCAGGTCGGTAATCAAATGTTTCAAGGAGATATGTCGCATCTTCCTTTAAAGTTGAATACTGCTGGTGTTATTCCACCTATTTTTGCTTCATCTTTATTATTATTGCCTGCCACTATTAATAATTTTTCTGATAAAATGCCACAATGGGTTCAGGAGATTTCTTATGCTCTTGGTCATGGACAGCCACTTTATATGATTGTTTATGCATTTTTAATGGCGTTTTTTTGCTTTTTTTATACAGCTATTGTGTTTAATCCAAGTGATACTGCAGATCAGTTGAAAAAGCATTCTGGTTTTATTCCAGGGATTCGTCCAGGTGAGCGTACAGCCGAATATATTGATTACGTTTTGACGCGTATTACTGTTGTGGGCGCTGTTTATATTATCTTGGTTTGTTTGTTACCTGAATTTATGATATCTGCATTACAGGTTCCTTTTTATCTTGGGGGAACATCCTTGTTGATTGTTGTTACTGTTACACTTGATACGGTTGCTCAAATTCAGGGGCATCTTGTTGCCCACCAATATGAAGGGTTGATAAAAAAATCAAAACTTCGTGGAGGTAGAAGGAATCGATGAGAGTTATTCTTTTAGGTCCTCCTGGAGCGGGAAAAGGTACGCAAGCAAAAATGTTGACTGAGGAATATAACATTCCTCATTTATCAACAGGGGATATGTTGCGTGAGGTGATTGCCAAAGAAACGGAGATTGGTAAAAAAGCTAAAGCTATTATAAGTTCTGGTGCTTTGGTTCCTGATAGTATTGTTAACCAAATCGTATCAGATCGGATTGATGAAGCTGATTGTGTAAACGGTTTTGTTTTGGATGGATATCCGCGAACTGTGGGGCAGGCGGAAGCGTTGCAACAGATACTGGATTCAAAAAATACGCGGCTTAATGCTGTTATTGAGTTGTGTGTTGATGAAGACGTGTTGATTGAACGTATGAAGAAGCGTGTTGAGGAAACAATAGCGGCTGGTGGACAGGTTCGTTTAGATGACAATCCTGTTGCTTTTGCAAAAAGATTAGTGGAATATCGTGAAAAAACAGCTCCCTTATCAAAGTTTTATTCAGAGAGGGGAATGTTGAAAGTTGTTGATGGAATGATTGGTGTTGCTGAAGTGACACGTATGATTAGAAGTTTTCTTTCATGAGATTTTTTTTAGAAATAAATGAAAAGAGTTGACTTTTGAGATGAAATCTATCAGAAGTAAATTTAATTTATTTTAGTGAAATAAGAGGATTCGGAAGAATTTTTTTCTGAGTCTATTTTTTTCTGTAAGGTATATCAGGTATTTTATAACAATTTGTCAAAATAACTAAGGAGAGTAGGCGTGGCTCGTATTGCTGGCGTCAATATCCCGACAAATAAGCGTGTAATTATTGCGCTTCAATATATCCACGGGATTGGACCAAAATTTGCTCAAGAAATTATTGAAAGAGTTGGCATTCCTTTGGGGCGTCGTGTGCATGAGCTTTCAGATGCTGAGGTGCTGCAGATTCGTGAGGCTATAGATCAGGGCTATCAAGTTGAAGGTGATCTTCGTCGTGAGGTTGCTATGAATGTTAAGCGTTTGATGGACCTTGGTTGTTATCGAGGATTGCGTCATCGTCGGTCTTTGCCTGTCCGAGGACAGCGTACACATACGAATGCCCGTACGCGTAAAGGTCCGGCTAAGGCAATTGCTGGTAAGAAGAAATAAGGGCCTTTGTGGAAGGTTTTTATATATTCTTTTTTCTTGTTTGATTTGTTTGACAAGGAAAAAAAAGGTGGAGCTGCTGATGTTACGGCAGTGATGAGATCGTTGAAAGGGAAATTATGGCCAAGGAAGCCACACGTGTTCGTCGTCGCGAACGTAAGAATATTTCATCGGGTGTTGTGCATATTAATTCAACATTTAATAACACAATGATTACTATTACTGATGCTCAGGGTAATGCAATTGCTTGGTCATCTGCTGGGGCTCAGGGGTTTAAAGGTGCGCGTAAATCGACACCTTTTGCTGCTCAAGTTGCTGCGGAGGATTGTGCAAGAAAAGCGCAAGAGCATGGTATGCGTTCTTTGGAAGTCGAAGTTTGTGGGCCTGGATCAGGGCGTGAATCTGCTCTACGTGCATTGCAATCTGTTGGTTTTGTCATTACTTCTATTCGCGATGTAACACCAATTCCTCATAATGGATGTCGTCCACGGAAAAGGCGGCGTGTTTAATTGGGTGTTGTTTTTTGTTGTCGGAGATTTCTCTGATGTTCACATTGGTCGTTACGATTGAATGGTAACGGAACTAAAGAACGGGAATAAAAATATGATCCAGAAAAACTGGCAGGAACTTATTAAACCCAATAAGGTTGAATCATGTGCACATGATAATCCAAATATTATAAGTGTGATTGCTGAGCCTCTTGAGCGTGGTTTTGGTTTAACCTTAGGAAATGCGCTTCGTCGCGTGTTGTTATCTTCGCTTCGTGGTGCTGCTATTACTGCTGTGCAGATTGACGGTGTCTTGCATGAATTTTCATCGATTCCAGGTGTGCGTGAGGATGTTACGGATATTATTCTGAATATAAAAGAAATTGCGCTTCGTATGGAAGAAGAAGGGCCTAAACGTGTCGTCGTTTATAAAGAGGGGCCTGGTGTCGTGAAAGCGGGAGATATCAGTACAGTCGGGGATATGGAAATTCTAAATCCAGATCATGTTATTTGTACTCTTGATGAAGATGCTGAGATTCGTATGGAATTTATTGTCAACACAGGAAAGGGTTATGTTCCATCTGATCGTAATTGTGTTGATGATGCACGTATAGGGCTTATTCCAATTGATAGTCTTTATTCACCAATTCGTAAAGTTTCTTATAAAGTGGAAAATACGCGTGAAGGTCAAGTTTTGGATTATGATAAATTGACCTTAACGATTGAAACGAATGGTGCTGTTAATGGAGAGGATGCTGTTGCTTTTGCAGCACGCATTCTTCAGGATCAATTATCGTTATTTATTAACTTTGAAGAGCCACAGAAGGAGCCTATTGAAGAGGTTGATTCTGAGCTTTCTTTTAATCCTGCACTTCTCAAAAAAGTGGATGAATTAGAACTTTCAGTTCGTTCGGCAAATTGTCTTAAGAATGATAATATTGTCTATATTGGTGATCTGATTCAAAAAACAGAATCTGAAATGCTTCGGACACCGAATTTTGGTCGCAAATCGTTGAATGAGATTAAAGAAGTTTTGGCGTGTATGGGTTTACATCTTGGAATGGAAATTCCTGCGTGGCCGCCTGAGAACATTGATGATCTTGCAAAACGTTATGAAGATCAATATTAAAATTAGAATTTAAGGAGAGGGCTTATGCGCCATAGTAAGTCAGGACGCAAGTTGAATCGTACTGCCAGTCACCGTAAAGCGATGTTTGCAAATATGGCAACTTCGTTGATCGAGCATGAGCAGATTGTGACAACGCTTCCAAAGGCTAAAGAAATTCGTCCTATTGTTGAAAAACTCGTTACTCTTGGTAAGCGTGGTGGTTTGCATGCGCGTCGGCAAGCAATTGCAGCACTTCGTGATGCGGGAAAGGTTGCAAAATTATTTGATACGCTTGCGCCACGTTATGCATCACGCAACGGTGGGTATTTGCGTATTATGAAAGCGGGGTTTCGTACCGGTGATAATGCACCCATGGCTGTTATAGAGTTTGTTGATCGTGATGTTGAAGCGAAGGGTGCTGGGGATCGTGCTCGCATGGAGGCTTCTGAGAATGAAAAGGGAACATCTTCGTAGAGTTTTCTTATTCTGTTGGATTTTTAAAGGCCGCCTTGTTTTGGGCGGTTTTTTTGTGAGTATTTTTAAGTTTATTTTAGTTGAGAAATAGGTGCAGAGAGAAAATTATAGAGTATTGAATTATCTTATTTTTATAATATTTATTGTTCAAATAGGTTGTTTTTATTCTCTATTATGAAATATTAATAGAGATCCTTAATTTGCGGGGATGCGTTTTTTTATTCTATTAATCTTCAACAGAATGTGCTGATTTTATAAGGAGTGGATTATGAGGTATTCTTTTTGGGTGCGGATTTTTTTTGCAATTATGATGCAGATATCATTTGATCATGTATATGCTCATGTTCCTCAAACACAAACAGAAATCACTCTTTCATTTTCTCCTTTAGTTAAAAAGACAGTTCCATCTGTTGTAAATATTTATGCAGCTCGACAAATTAGAGCACGATCACCTTTTGAAGGCGATCCATTTTTTGAGCAATTTTTTGGTCGTTTTCAAAATAAATTTCCTGTTCGTAAGCAATCGTCATTAGGATCAGGGGTGATTGTTGATGCACGTGGTTTGATTGTTACAAATTACCACGTCATTAAAGATGCAAGCGAAATTAAAGTGGCTTTTTCTGATGGGCGGGAGTTTGAGAGTAAGGTTGTGCTCAAAGATGAAGCGACTGATATTGCAATTCTTGAAGTTGAGGAAAAAGATGCTCAATTTCCTGTTCTTTCTTTGGGAAATTCTGATGCTGTTGAAGTTGGTGATCTTGTTCTGGCTATTGGTAATCCTTTTGGTGTTGGTCAAACAGTTACAAGTGGTATTGTTTCAGCGCAAGCGCGTACACGTGTTGGGATTTCTGATTTTGACTTTTTTATTCAAACAGACGCAGCCATTAATCCAGGGAATTCTGGTGGCGCTTTAATTGATATGAAAGGTCAGTTAATCGGAATTAATACGGCTATTTATTCGCGTTCCGGTGGTTCGGTAGGGATTGGTTTTGCTATTCCAGTTAATCTTGTAAAAGTAATGCTTAATACTGTTAAACGCGGTGGAAAATATTTTGTGCCGCCTTATATTGGGGCTTCTTTTCAAAATGTTACACCTGATATTGCTGGTGGTTTAGGTTTAGAACGTCCCTATGGTGCTCTGATTATTGAAGTTATCAAAGATAGTCCTGCTGAAAAAGCTGGATTGAAAGTAGGTGATGTTATTTTGAGTGTGCAGGGGGTACGCGTTGACAGTCCAGATAGTCTTGGTTATCGTTTTATGACAGCTGACGTTGAGCATAGTCTTGCCTTGGAATATTTACGAAGTGGAAAAACTTTAAAAACACAAATAACAGTTTCATCAATATCAGAAACTGCATTTTTAAAATCTGAAAAAATTACGGGTGACAGTCCTCTTGCTGGTGCTGAGGTGTTAGATTTAACACCGCAAAATAGTCGACGTTTTCATCTTCCTATATCTGCAAAAGGGGTTGTGATTACCAATCTTGAGGAAATGAGCAATGCAGCTGGAATTTTTCAGTCAGGAGATATTCTACGTGTTGTAAATGGCCATAAAATTCAAACAGTTCATCAGTTGAAAAAGGTTCTTATGCAAGGTCGCTCAAATATGTGGCAATTGGAATATGAACGTGATGGTATGTATATTCGCCAATTTATTCGTTGAGGTTTTTTTTGAAGAAAGATTTTTTTACTTCGTCGTTTGATTTTCAAGTTAATAAAAATCAGCCACTTGCAGAAAGAATGCGCCCTTGTTCTCTCAATGATGTTGTGGGACAAAAGCATTTGATTGGAGAGGATGGTTTGCTTTCACGTATGGCGGCAACTGGCTCAATTGGATCGATGATTTTTTGGGGACCTCCAGGGACGGGAAAAACGACCGTTGCACGTTTGTTAGCCCTTGAAACAAATTTCGCGTTTGAACAGGTTTCTGCTATTTTTACAGGAGTTTCTGAACTTAAAAAGATTTTTGAAGTTGCGCAGAGGCGTTTTATATCTGGGGATAAAACACTTCTCTTTGTTGATGAAATTCATCGGTTTAATCGTGCTCAGCAGGATAGTTTTCTTTCTGTGATGGAAGAGGGTACTGTGGTACTTATAGGTGCAACAACCGAAAATCCTTCTTTTGAACTGAATGCTGCCCTTCTTTCGCGTGCACGTGTTTTAACATTTCTTTCTCATGATCATGAAAGTTTGGACATGCTTTTGAAGCGTGCTGAAGAAGTGGAGGGAAAAACTCTTCCCTTGGATAATGATGCCAGAGACGTTTTGATAGAGATGTCTGATGGTGATGCGCGGGTAGCGTTAACATTGGCAGAGGAAGTTTGGTCTATTGCTCCATTGGGAGAGATTCTTGATGTTGTTGCTTTGCAAAAAGTTATTCAGCGTCGTGCGCCCATTTATGATAAAGGACGAGATGGGCATTATAATCTCATTTCAGCGTTGCATAAATCCGTTCGTGGATCTGATCCTGATGCTGCGCTTTATTATTTGGCACGTATGTTGGATGCTGGTGAAGATCCTCTCTATATTGGGCGAAGATTGGTTCGTATGGCTGTTGAAGATATTGGTTTGGCGGATCCTCAAGCTCTTGTCATTTGTAATGCAGCAAAAGATGCTTATGATTATTTAGGATCACCAGAAGGAGAGTTGGCTTTGGCGCAAGCATGTCTTTATGTTGCAACTGCGCCAAAGTCAAATGCAGCATATCTCGCGTATAAAGCAGCACTGCGTTGTGCGCGCAAAAATGGCTCTTTATCACCTCCTAAGCATATTCTTAATGCTCCTACGAAATTTATGAAGGAAGAAGGGTATGGAAGTGGTTATTGTTATGACCATGATGAACCAGACGCTTTTTCAGGACAAGAATATTTTCCCGAAAAACTTGGGCGTCAGAGTTATTATAAACCAGTTGAGCGTGGTTTTGAGCGTGAAATTGTGAAACGTCTTGAGTGGTGGCAACAGTTGCGCAAAAAACGTAAAGATCAAAGTAAAATTTGAGTTGAAATACGTTTTTTATTGATCTCTTATGTTATTGTATGAGAAATTTAGCTTATATTTTAAACATTTATTGCATTGCTTGTAGAGATTTTTTTTGATATCTTCGAAAGTACATAGTTTTTCAAATTTAAATATATCATTCAACTTTTAAGCTGCTTTATTTTTTTTGGTTTTATTAAATAATATATTGACTTATAATAATAGACTGTTTCGTAAGTTGAATGAAAGTTTCAAATACCGTAAATTTCTCTCATCCCAAGTCTGTTATTTGTTGAATCAATCAAATCATTTACTTGCATGTTACAAGCAGGATTACCGTGTGATAAAAACTGTACAAGAAAGGACTAAAAATCCTTCTTATGAATTGTCTCAAGTGCCGAGAACTGTTGCAACATTGGGGGATGATAAATAGTGTGATGGGTGCCGGCTTTCTCCTTCCATAGAGTAAAGATGGTGGCGCCTAAAGGGTTTTGTAGTATACCACATTCATAGGTGTTGTCACAAAACGAGCTTAGAAGTTTTGAGAGATGTTTCTTAAATCAAGTGTATGAATATGCAACACAATGGCGTTTTGTTCTTCGATGCAATAGGGTATGAGGTTGATTGATGATGCGTTTTTTTGTGATCAATAGCAGGAGAATTCTTAGTTTCTCAAGTATTTAATCAAAGGGATAAGCAGAAGGGCTGTAGAACATTGTGTTTAAAATTAAATTGTTCCTTTTCTAGAGAGATATAAATATGTTAACTATGCTCCCATAGAGATATTACTTTATTAGAGTTTATTATGTGTCATAAGATAAGCAATGCCAATTCTTTATTGTGATGGTCATGAATGTTTATGGGCATAATGTGGAGATAGGAATGGAAATAGTCTGTGAAAATCTAAACTCAAGCCTTTAGTTAAATTAAAAGTACAGTGTACACTAAATTTTTAGGTTATTATGAATTCGGTCAAGGATATAATCGTGGATAAAACAAAAGCTCTCGATGCTGCTCTCTCACAAATTGAACGTTCTTTTGGTAAAGGCTCGATTATGCGTCTTGGGCAAAAAGAGCAGGTTGTTGAAATTGAAACAATTCCAACAGGGTCGTTATCCTTGGATATTGCTTTAGGGATTGGTGGATTACCGAAGGGGCGTATTGTTGAGATTTATGGACCAGAAAGTTCTGGGAAAACAACATTGGCTCTCCATGCTATTGCTGAGGCACAGAAAGGTGGTGGGATTTGTGCTTTTATTGATGCAGAGCATGCGCTTGATCCTATTTATGCGCGTAAGCTTGGTGTTGATTTAGAAAACTTGTTCATTTCTCAGCCAGATACCGGTGAACAGGCATTGGAAATTACAGAAACGTTGGTTCGTTCTGGTGCAGTTGATGTGCTTGTTGTGGATTCTGTCGCAGCTTTAACTCCGCGAGCAGAAATTGACGGTGAAATGGGTGATGCTTTGCCCGGATTGCAAGCTCGGTTAATGAGTAAAGCGTTACGAAAATTAACCGCAGCAATTTTTCGCTCTAACTGTATGGTTGTTTTTATTAATCAAATTCGCATGAAAATTGGTGTGATGTTTGGTTCTCCTGAAACGACAACGGGTGGAAACGCTTTAAAGTTTTATGCTTCTGTTCGTTTAGATATTCGTCGCATTGGATCCATTAAAGATAGGGATTCAATCGTTGGTAATCAGACGCGCGTTAAAGTGGTGAAAAATAAATTGGCACCTCCATTTAAGCAGGTTGAGTTTGATATTATTTATGGTGAAGGTATTTCCAAAGTAGGTGAATTGATTGATTTGGGTGTCAAGGTTGGTGTTGTGGAAAAATCTGGTGCATGGTTTTCTTATAATTCTCAGCGTTTAGGACAGGGGCGTGAGAATGCAAAGCAGTTTTTACGTGAACATGTGGAAATAGCTACAGAGATTGAAGCAGCTTTGCGCCAAAATGCTGGTTTGATTGCGATTGAACTGTTAGAAAATGCAGGGTCAGAAAATATAGAAAGTGATGAAGCCATTTGATGGAGTGTTTTTTTCGTCTATAATTTTTTCCCTTTCAGATTTTTCTGTTTTTTTGTTTGAGTTTTTAAATACGCAGTCATTTTTTTCTCAATTTTTTAAAACAAATATTCCATTTTTGATTAAATTGACTTCATGCGTGGCGAAGAGAATTTAATGAGGGGGATTTTTCTTTTATGGTTTTGTGCTGTATTGAGCAGGTGTCAACATGAATAGTGTTAATAATATTCGGTCAATATTTTTGGATTATTTTCATCGTAATGGGCATAAAGTTCTTTCTTCTAGTCCGCTTGTTCCGCGGAATGATCCTACACTTATGTTTACAAATGCAGGGATGGTGCAGTTTAAAAATGTTTTTACTGGACTTGAACAACCTTCTTATACGCAGGCAACAACGGCACAAAAATGTGTTCGTGCGGGTGGAAAGCATAATGATCTTGATAATGTTGGATATACGGCGCGCCATCATACATTTTTTGAAATGCTGGGTAATTTTTCTTTCGGTGATTATTTCAAAGAAGAAGCCATTTTTTTATCATGGAATCTTTTAACAAAGGAATTTTGCCTGCCAAAAGATAAATTGTTGGTGACAGTTTATCAGAGTGATGATGTTGCTGCTGAACTGTGGCGTAAAATTTCAGGTCTTCCAGATGAAAAAATTGTCCGTATTGCGACAGCTGATAATTTTTGGTCGATGGGAGAAACAGGCCCTTGTGGGCCTTGTTCGGAGATTTTTTATGATCATGGTGATGAAATCTGGGGCGGTCCTCCTGGAAGTATGGAAGAAGATGGTGATCGCTTTATTGAGATTTGGAATCTTGTTTTTATGCAGTATGAGCAAGTTTCCAAGGAAAAACGTGTTAACTTACCTCACCCTTCTATTGATACAGGCATGGGATTAGAGCGTATTGCTGCTGTTTTACAGGGCGTTCATGATAATTATGACATTGATCTTTTTCGTGCATTAATTGCTGCATCAGAAGAAATTACAGGGATTGAGGCAAAGGGTGATTTTATTGCCAGCCATCGTGTCATTGCTGATCATCTTCGCTCATCGGCATTTTTGATTGCTGATGGTGTGCTTCCTTCTAATGAAGGAAGAGGATATGTTTTACGTCGTATTATGCGTCGTGCTATGCGTCATGCGCATCTTCTTGGTGCTAAAGAGCCCTTAATGTGGCGACTTTTGCCTGCTTTAAATCGCGAAATGGGACAAGCTTATCCTGAGTTGGTGCGTGCTGAATCTTTGATTTCAGAAACTTTAAGGTTAGAAGAAATACGTTTTCGTAAAACGCTTGAACGAGGACTTGGTTTGTTGAACGAAGCAAGTACCGATCTTAAAGAAGGAGACTATTTGAATGGTGAAGTTGCTTTCAAACTTTATGATACCTATGGTTTTCCGCTTGATTTGACGCAAGATGTTCTTCGTCGTCGCGGAATATCTGTTGACGTTGGTGCTTTTGATAAAGCGATGGAACGCCAAAAAGAGGAAGCACGTGCCAATTGGTCTGGTTCTGGAGAAGCTGTAACAGAGAAAATCTGGTTTTCTGTTCGTGATCAAGTGGGGGCCACAGAGTTTTTAGGTTATGAAACTGAGACAGCGAAAGGTATTCTTACAGCTCTTGTATGTGATGGTAAAATTGTTGATCATATTTCTTCAGATCAGAAAGCTATGCTTGTTGTTAATCAGACACCTTTTTATGGTGAATCTGGTGGGCAAATTGGTGATAGCGGTATCATTTCTGGTGAAAATTTTATTTTTAAGGTGCATGATACCCAAAGAAAGGGTGATGGTGTTTTTATCCATATTGGGGAGATGAAATCTGGTCAGGCATCGAGGTCTGATTGTGTAGAATTAACGGTTGATATTGTTCGTCGTAAGAAAATTCGCGCGAATCACTCTGCTACTCATTTGTTACACGAAGCTTTACGCCAAACATTGGGGGACCATGTTACACAAAAGGGCTCTCTTGTATCGCCAGATCGGTTGCGTTTTGATTTTTCACATCCAAAATCCGTTTCACCAGAAGAGTTGAAAAAAATAGAAGATTTAGCCAATGAGATTATTTTGCAAAATAGTAAAGTAATAACGCGCCTCATGGCTGTAGATGATGCAATTTCTGAAGGTGCCATGGCATTGTTTGGTGAAAAATATGGTGATGAAGTTCGCGTTGTTTCTATGGGGGAGCCATTTGAAAAGGGAGGATTTAAAAAGCGTTGGTCAATTGAGCTTTGTGGTGGCACACATGTGGAGCGAACAGGTGATATCGGTTTGATTCATATTGTTTCTGAAAGTTCTGTTTCAGCTGGAGTGCGGCGTATTGAAGCTTTAACAGGCAAAGAAGCACGTCTTTATCTTAGCCGCCAAGATGAACGTATTCATGAAATTGCTGATCTTTTAAAAACTTCTTCTGCTGGTGTGGAAGAACGGGCGCGAATTTTGCTTGATGATCGTCGTAAACTTGAAAAAGAATTGAATGATGTACGCAAGAAAATGATGTTGAGTGGTGGAATAACAGAAAGGAGCCAAGGTGATATTATCATCATCAATGGGTTTTCTTTTACCGGACGCGTTGTTAAAAATATTTTACCACGGGATCTTAAGGCGCTCGTCGATTCTGAGAAAAAACAAATCGGATCTGGAGTGGTTGCGTTTATTAGTGTCTCGGAGGATGGAAAAGGGAGTGCTGTTGTCGGCGTTACGGATGATTTAACGGATAAGTTAAATGCTGTAGATCTCGTTCGTATTCTTTCAGAGATGCTTGGTGGTAAAGGTGGAGGTGGCCGTCCTGATATGGCGCAGGCTGGTGGTCCTGAGGGGAACAAAGCTGATGAGGCATTTGCGGCACTAAAAGATTTTCTTGAAAAAAATTAAAGAATGAAATCATTCTGCATAGGTATTTTTTACATTGTTATATTGGGTTGGTATCTATGTATCATGAATATCTGTCTGGTGTATTTCTGAAATGCAGATACAGCGTAATTGGGGAAAAATACAATTGTAAAGATAAAAACAGTGTTTGTCTTTATAACGTCCAAGTGTTTCAGGAGTCACCTTTTTAAGATAAGATAGATTATTCAGCACTTCATGCTTTGCTGTGTATTCTTTTACTAGGAAGACTAGTTATTATGTTGCTCTTATAGATTTTTTAAAGAAACCTCTCTTTTTATGAAAGGAAAAATCAAGATTTATTGCATACGATTCTCCTTATAAAGTTATAAGCTGTCATTATTCGATTAGTTTTCAAATGAATAAAATCTCTTTCCTTGAAAAGGCTTATAAAAGAGTTGTTATATCTTAGAGCTATTGTTTTCATTTTGCTTGTTATGTACACAGTTTTTTGGTTTATTATTAAAAGGTTTTGAAAAGAATATTCTCCTATCTTTATAAATCTTTATTTAAAGTTATAAAGTAATGAATTATCAATATAAATCAAAGGAATGTTACATAAATCTAAAGATTTAGATTAATATTTAATTTATTTATGATAAAATTGCTTTAATACATTGAGTTATAATGATAATTTATCGTTTTATCTTTTGAATAAGAGCTACGAATATTCGTAGGATTTTATTATTTCAAATTCTGGGTATGTTAAATTAATCAAAACCACTCACGAATGTTGTTGTGAAATGGGCTTAAGAGCATTGAAAAATGTTTCTTAAAAAAGTCATATGAATGTGCAAAACAATGATGTTCTGTTCTTTATGAGAGGACTATAAAGAACGTGATAAACAAAAGTGCAAAGCAATACATAATATTCATTATTTAAAAGATGTTTCTTTAGTTCGTTTTGAAATTCGTAAAGCTGAGTAAAAAGAAGACGATAAAACTGGAAATTGTTTTTACCTTTACATTTTCCCTAAATGAGAATGTATACTCGTCAATATGCACAGATATAGGAAAATATTTTTGTTCTAATCTAGTAAAATTGCAATAGCAGAGAAAATACTAAACTGTTTTAATATTTTTCTTAAATACCTAAAATGAATTGTGGCATTTTTAGAAATCTCTTTACTTGTATCATATATAAGAACTCTTGTTATCTTGAGGAGGATTTTTTTGCTTGAAAAAGAGTATCAATTTTATGATGCTATGGCTTCATGTAAGGGGATAACATTTTCTCCTTCTCTTTCTGGTGGTTTGATTGTTAAACCACTTGCCTTTAAAAAATTAGAGAAACGTCCCCCTTTATCGATCAATTCTTGAAAGTTTCCTTTTTCCATTAAGTGACCATGATCCAGAAAGAGTATCACATCAGCATTGCGTACTGTTGAGAGGCGATGTGCTATAATAAAAGTAGTGCGGTTATGGCTTATGCAATCGAGAGCATCTTTGACACGTGCTTCTGTTTCAACATCAAGAGCGCTTGTTGCTTCATCTAGAATGAGAATAGGGGAATTTTTTAAAACAGCGCGTGCAATTGCTAGTCGCTGTTTTTCTCCACCGGATAATTGAGATCCTCGTTCGCCCACCATTGTGTTATAACAATCAGCTTTTTTTAGAATAAAATCGTGAGCTTCTGCTATTTTTGCTGCTTCATAAAGTTCTTCATTTGTTGCGCTCGCTTTTCCTATTGAAATATTGTCATGAATAGTACGGTTGAAAAGACCCGAGTCTTGAAATACTGTTGCTAGAGATTTGCGTAAAGATTCGCGATTGATTGAGCATATATTTATTCCATCAATGGAGATATGCCCAAGGGTAGGGTCGTATACGCGCTGCAACAGATTGATCAATGTTGTTTTTCCAGCCCCTGTTGGCCCTACAATTGCAACAGTTTGTCCTGCTTTAACCTCAAAGGAAATATCAAAAACACCTTGAGAAGAATTGGGGAATTTATAGGTCACGTGATGAAATTGTATGGCGCCTTTAACATTTTTGAGGGAAGGAAGATTTTGCGGTTCGTTGATATGAAAGGTTGAGTCTTCCATTTCAAAAAATTCTTGCAGTTTTGCTTGTGAGGATATTGCACAATTAATAAAACTGCTCATTTGGTCTAGGCGGCTAATCATGAGTTGTGCAAATCCAACAAAAGCAACGACTTCACCTACTCGTAATTGATCTTTTGCAACAAAAAAAGCTCCAAGGAGAAGAACACAAACGATTGAAATTGTTGAAGCCATTCGATTTAAGCCACTGGCGAGCGCCCACCAATTGAGAACAGGATTTTGTGCTTTAAGCAGAGCATTTGTATGTTGATGCAGTATAGAAGCTTCTTCTTTTATTCGGTTATAACTTTGTACAATGGAAACATTAGAGATTGAATCACTGACATGTTTAAAAAGGTTGTGGTGGTAGCATTCCACAGCGGCTTGTCCGTCTTTTGTTTTTCGCATCACTAAACGTGCAATTAATACGTAGGTGATGGCAAGCACAACCAAGACTATTGAAAGACGCCAATTCATATTAAACGCTATGGGGATGAGAACCAATAAGGCGACAAGCGTTGAGAGGTGTTGGCGCATAAAATCAAGCCATATGGTTGACATGGAATCTATTGCGCGCAAAAGTGTATGGAGTGCGTTGGAAGTTCCACGCTGTTGATGCCAAATTAAAGGCATGGCAATGATACGTTCGAAAGATTCCGTTAAAACCGTTAAGCGGCGTCTATGGGCTAAGCGGTCAGCACCGCGAGCAACAAGGACATAAGCAATAATATGTGAAAGTCCAAAACAAACCCAGATGGTAAGAGTAGGAATGATAGCTGATTTTTCTGAAATAGAATCAATAACACGTCCGAATAAAATAGGTTCTGCAATAGTGATAATAGCTAACATAACATTAGCGGTACAGATTAAAAGGGATGCATTTTTTTCTCTATTTAGGTAAGTGAGAACACGTGCATAGGTTTTGAATAAGGACACGGTTAATTATCTCCATTCGCTATTAAGCGTAAAGGCTGTTGATTTTTACAACGCTTAGTTTTTAGCTAATAAAATTTGGACGTTAAGAAAAGGCAATTTTGGATACTAACTGTAATATGGTGTGATAAAACCAACTAAAATATGAATTTTTGTGTTTATAAAGGCGCAAAAATAGATCAATAAAATTATCAGGTAAGGGAATTTTCATGGCAGGCATAGAAATAAAAAAAGTTGAGGCAGATGAAAATAGAATGCGCTTAGATCGCTGGTTTAAAGTGCATTATCCAGGACTTGGTTTTGGAGCTTTGCAAAAATTGTTGCGTTCTGGTCAGATACGGGTTGATGGTGGACGTGTTAAAGCCGATACGCGTCTTTGTATAGGACAGGCTGTTCGTATTCCACCTCTCCCTATTAATGACAAGGAAAATCTTTCAATAACGGATAAAACACTTCGTGGGCAGGATGATGGGACCGTTTTGAAAAAAATGCTGCTTTATGAAGATCCAAAGGTATTTGTTTTTAATAAACCCGCTGGGTTGGCTGTACAAGGAGGCTCTGGTTTAACACGTCATATGGATAGTATGCTTGAGGTATGGCGCAATAAAAAAGGTGAAAAGCCGCGTTTGGTTCATCGTCTTGATCGTGAGACGTCGGGGGTGCTTATTGTTGCACGATCAAGGGGAGCTGCTCAGTCCTTAACTGCTGCTTTTAGAGCGCGAGAAACAAAAAAGACTTATTGGGCGTTGGTTCGTGGCGTGCCTAAAAAAAAGCAGGACAAAATTTCAACGTGGATGGTTAAGGAAATGACTGCACAAGGTGACAAAATGCGTGTTTGTGAACATGGGGAGCCAGATTCACATCATGCGGTTTCCTACTATCGCGTTTTAGATACACGAGGGCGGGCTCTTTCGTGGCTTGAAATGGAACCCTATACAGGGAGAACACA
Organism: Bartonella sp. CL70QHWL; assembly: GCF_042194855.1. Taxonomy (NCBI): domain Bacteria; kingdom Pseudomonadati; phylum Pseudomonadota; class Alphaproteobacteria; order Hyphomicrobiales; family Bartonellaceae; genus Bartonella; species Bartonella sp. CL70QHWL. The sequence goes on from NZ_JBHINJ010000010.1 coordinate 26,261, forward strand.
TCAGCTTCGTGTGCATGCTGCCCATATGGATCATCCTATCATTGGCGATACAAAGTATTTTTTTTCTGATAGTAATTGGACATTACCAGGAGGAATTCAAAATCGTCTTCATCTTCATGCACGTCGTATTCGTATTCCTCATCCTTCAGGAGGAATATTGGACATTGTTGCACCTTTACCACCTCATATGGTTCAAAGTTTTAATCTTTTGTCTTTTAATGAGAGTGATGCTGAAACCGACTAAACAAACTTCATTTGTTCTTTTTGATTGATATAAAATTTTGTCTATAAATTTGATAAGATGAATAGGGCATCATTTGAAGGAAGTTTTTGATAAGTCAATCGCTATGAGAAAATTATGTTTTTGAGTGATGAAATTTTCGAATATCATGGCTTTCTTTCTACAGCTCTTTATCCATATTGATTGTATTGTTATTTTTTGGATATGGTGTATCATTTAATAATCTGAGTTTATGAAGCTGCTCCTTTGAATTATCTATAGAGGTCATATATTGGGAAGGCGTGTCTGTTGAGGGAGATGAGTTAGATAAAATCTGAAAGATATTTACTAAAATAGAGAAAGCGATTTTAGTTTTTTTATGGGGAATAATGAAGGCATTTTATAGTAATGCTGAGGAAAAGTAGACTCTCAAAAAAATCCTGTTGTCAAGGAAGTTTGTTCTGTTATAAATGTGGTTTGATATGCTTATAGTATAGATTTATGCTTTGTATCTTTACTTACACAATGAAGCCTTCTTAGCAAAGTTCTCCTTTCAATGAGCAATTTTTTCTACTTACTTAGTTTATCCAAAAGACTATCTTTCATAAAAGAAGAAATAATTTTTCAGTATCTTAATGCTTCATTGAAGTGAACTCATCACATTGAAAAAATATCTAGACAAAAAATTGGAGATAAAACGTCAGGCGCGTTTTATTGCTCTAGGGAGGGCTTGAACACTTTTGTTTTTTCTAGTGAACAAAACAGATATTTATTATGGGAACATTCAAAGGGGAGATAAGTTGAAATTAGGAGTGACTGATGGGATCATTATTGATTGACGTTAATAACGTCTCAAAAATATATCGCAACATTGACAGAGGAATTGGTTTTAAAAACAAGGTGTTTTCTCTCTTCAAGCCGGTTTATACAAATCATCATGTGTTAAAAGATATGAGTTTCACCCTCTTTTCAGGGCAATCGTTAGCAATTCTTGGCCCTAACGGAGCGGGTAAATCGACACTGATTAAAATACTTTCTGGTATACAATACGCTGATGAGGGATGTGTTAAAGTCCTTGGTGTTGATCCTTATAAAGCGAAGAAAAATCTGTTCAAGTCTTTGGGTGTGGTCTTTGGTCACAAGAATTGTTTATGGTGGGATTTGCCCTTACGCTACAGTCTGGATATGGTTCAACCATTATATGGTCTTGAATGCGCCTCTTTTACCCGTGATCTTAAAGAGATCGCTGAGTTGCTGGGTCTTGAGCATATTATGGATAAGCCAGTGCGGATGCTTAGTCTGGGTGAGAGAGTGAAAAGTGAATTGGCATTTAATCTCTCCTTTAGACCTAAACTGTTGTTTCTCGATGAGCCAAGTATTGGTCTTGATATTACATCTAAGCATGAAATCAGGGAGCTTCTTAAAAAACTGAAAAAGGAGCGTGGCACTGGGTATATCATTACAAGTCATGATATGGGAGATATTGATGGATACGTCGATGATATTATTCTTTTGCATAAAGGAAAGAAACAGTTTCATGGTAATCTTCATGCGCTTAAAAATGTCATTCCTTCTTTGGTGAGAATGACACTTTTTTGTGAACACATGGCTGCACCTTCAGCTGTTGTAGAAAAAATTGATGAGATTGCGTTGAAATTATCTACTCCTTTAAAAGATAAGCACTTTAACGCTGAAGAATGCTCGCTGGAGGTTTCGCTGCCCCGTGAGGATTTTGCGCGTTTTGTACGCGAAATTACAACCGAATTGAACTGTACGTTCTCTGTATCCACTCCCTCGCTTGAAGAGATGCTCCGTGTTAAATTTAAAGAATTTATCTAACCACTGCTTTGGTATGTTTCTTTTTGCCAAGAATGGATTACTCACTGTTCTAAGTGATAGAGCAATGTTTTTTACCGATATTATCATTGGGACACTTTCGCCATTTGTTATTCAACTTCTATTATGGAATGCACTTTTCTCTGATACGGGCAACACCATCAATGGCTTTAGCTTTTATGATATGATGTATTATTATGCTTTTGCTTTAGTCCTAGGTCGCTTAAATAATGGTTATAATGTGATTAAGTTTTTCTCTCATCATGTTAAAGAAGGTCAATTAGAAGTATATCTTACAAAGCCCTTTAGTTATATGACACAAATGCTTTTTACTTTTTTAGGGGAGAGTGTATTATATAGCATCCCGTTATTGGCTCTTTTTGTTGTTAAGCTTGTTTTATCCTATGAAAATATTCTGGGATTGGTCATCGCTTTTCTGTTCTTTTTTCTGGTTGTTATTCTATCACAATTGCTTTGTTTTTTACTCTCTTTTGGAATTGCCTTATTAAGCTTTTGGGTGATTGAGTACAATATATTACTCTCTTTCAGTATTCTCAGTTCAACGCTTCTTGGGGGTGTTCTTTTACCACCATCTTTTTGGCCGGTGTGGCTTATTCCGCTTATGCAATTTAATCCTTATCGTTTCATGATATCAGCTCCTGCCGAGTTTTTCGCGACGCAAAATTTAGCGTTGTTTCAGCAGTTTATTTTCGGAAGTTTTACTTATATTTTGTGTTTTTTATTCTTAATTTATATTGCTTGGAATAAAGGGATGAAAGCATATAATGGAGCGGGTGGTTGAGATGAAAATAATCCTTCATTTTATCAGTTTGAATATCCGCCGACAGATTGTTTATGGTAAGAATTTGGCTGGGGAGTTTATTCTTTCTCTATGCTATTATTTTATTCAATTCATATTTATTGATAGAATATCTTCTTTTTCAGGAAAGATCGGTAACTATAGCAGAGATGAAATCCATTTTATCTTTGTTGTCTTTGTTTTACTTGGAATATTTTTGAATATTTTTACTAATTCTATTGAAACGTTTTTTGAAAAAGTAGCGGATGGTAAAATTGAACCATACTTGATAAAGCCCGTTTCAATCTGGTTGTTGATGTTATTTGGTTGGTGTAAACCTCTTAATCTGATCAAGCTCTTTGTTCTTTATGTTAGTGCCTATTTATTTGTATCATTACCGAATATATCCGATCTTAAGCTAAGATGGATCTCTTTTATTGTTGCAATATTTTGTGTTTTTATTGTCAATATTTGTTTTTTCATGATGTTTAATTTTGTAACATTTATTATTAGCCGTAAGATGCCTGTCGAATATTTTCATGAAATGATTTACGAGCTTTCATTTGTGCCAATAGGAATTTATCCTTTAAGCATCGTAAAATGGCTTTTGTTTATGCTTCCCATGGCTTTTTCTGCTTCCTTGCCTGTGTCATTGTTGCTTGGTAAAGGCGAATGGAATATTGGATATCTTCTGTTGAGCGCTTTTCTTTCCATGGTCATGACTTTCATAAGTTATAAGAAAACAATGCGTAAATTTAATGGATTAGGGGGATGAAATGAAAGTCAGCATGATTATAAAAATAAAAAAAATTGAGTGAATAATTCTATTGTACCATAAATTATCGTTATTTATTCTGGCGATATAAGGCATGTAGAATTTTCACATGAGGATTTTTTTATTGTTAGATAAGATTGAACAATAATATAGGCCGCATTCCCACAGTTACTGGCAAGGAGCGTGAAATAGAAATCAGAGGTTTAAACTGTTCGATTTTAGATGGCAGCTTGATGACAAAAGCCAATGGTAAGATGGCATACAATTTAGTATCATTCATAATACGAGCCAGATGTGTTCTTTTTCGGTTATAGTGCTAAAAAATTGTCAAAGTGGGTAATTTTTATATGCGTAGAATGTGGTTATTCGTGCGGATTTTGTTGGTGCATTCAATATATTATTACGTGGATGAGTTTTTTGCTTAAACAATAAGAAAATTGATAGAATAAAGCTTTTAAGTTGCCCGATAGAAAGCTAAGAGTTGTGCTAAACAACATGATAGCAATTATCAAGACAACAATCACATAGAGACTTTCAGCATGCTGAGTAGGCAAAATTCCATCAATAATTGCTTGAAAAATAAAAGTATTCACCAAGTCAAGTAGCTGTAAAACGATAGCAATAAGATTAATTTCAATAATGTAATAAATATATTTCTTTGTTGTGCAAGTAAATCAAGAGAAGGCTCTTAATTTTTCTTATGCATAACTCATTTTAAGTTATGATTTTGTTAAGAAAAAGAAAAATTAATGTGTTATATTTTAATAGTATTTGCGAATATTATTTTTTTGTACGGTGTTTTTATTTTATTTTAATTTAAAATTAGGTTTGACAATTGTCTAAAACGCGTAATAATCAAATTTAATTGTATCGATATGATGCGTTTTTCTATAAAAGAAAAAGGAGAGTTCAAGCTCATCACGTGCTTCAGGTAATTCATGCCGTCCTTCGGGTTATTATTGGGATACAATAAAATCTACAGGACAAACAGGAGCAATGATAGTGGCGCCTGTTGGGACAGTTGGAGGTGCTGTGCTTGGAGGAATCGTAAGTATAGCGGGTGCAGTTGCAATAGAAAATAGATGGTATAGTTTCTATTAATCGTAGCTGCTGCTGTGGAGGGAGCTATACTAAGAGAAGGCAGTAGGCAGCACTATAAATGGTGCTCTAGGAGGGGGGCCTTTAGAGTTGTGCATCATTTTTATAATTGTGTACGGTAATTTATAGAATATCAGCAATATATCTCTAAAATCATAATAATTTTGTAGATATGTTAATGAAAAATATGTCTAAGAAATATTGTTAGAATATCTTTTAATGGTATATTATTTATAAGTCTATATATTTTAGTTCAGAAATTTTAAGTGTTATAGATACTTTAAATACTATTAATATTATTAATAAATTTATTTAAATTATATTATGCTTTTAAAGCGCATATTAAAACTGATATTATAAAAAATCATCAATAATATTCATTTTATTTTTTATAGTATTCTTTATTTAAGTATCTTTCTATAGAGATTATGAGATATGTTATTAATAAAGTTATGTTTTTAGATTTGGCCAAAAAAATAAAGAGAAATCCAGACAGCTTCTTTTTCAATAAACAAAAATAATGCTTTAATTTGATGTTGTAAAATAACTGATAACGATCATATGTTTTTGATTATCAGTGATGAAAATAATGTGATTTTTGATATAGAGATTGAAAAGATTGAGAACTTTTTCGCGTATCACTCATATTTTCTTACCAAATTTTTTGAAAAATTATATAAAGCAAAAAAATAAATTCTGTTAAGTTATTAGCATTTATAATGAGTTTTTTATTTTCACAGTTTTGTGATTGTTTTTGCATTTAACAATGCATTAACAACATGTGTGGTCCATTTTAAAGTTTTGTTTAAAATTACATAAGTAAGTTCTATTTTGATTTGTTATTGCATCGCTCGTATTGATGTATAACAAAAGCGTTTGAGACAATATAAGATCACAAGAATAAATTTTTAATTGGGTATATAAACTACCGATTGCTTACAGATAAAAAAATCTATGCATATCAAAGTTACGTAAGTTTTTTCTCTTCAAAATGTGTATTTGAGTTAATTTTTGTGATTGATAGCTTTGCTACGATGAAAATACTTGTGAGTTTATTGGTATTCATTAGATAACTATGAATTTTACATATCGATTCAAAAATATAGAATAATATAATTTTACGATTATTGTGGAGTTCATTTTTATAAACTTAAAAACATAATGCTGAGCATTACAAATATTTGCAAAAATGCTTTTATTAGGTATTATTTTGTTTCTTTATAGTTTACATTTTTTATCTTTTTAACCTTGGTTAGAGAGAGAATTTGTATTCATTATCTATTTCTCTATTTTATTTTGAATGCGTGGAGCACTATTAATATCAAAAAGTAATGATCGTGGAAGATAATGAGCTTAAACTGAAGTTATTCTGCGATTCTGTAGAAACGAATTGTCGTAAAATCGTTGAAATGTTTAATGGCTTTATGGATTAAAGTTGGCGGTTTCATCAATATTATCTCTTATCTTATCTCGTTTAGCTTTTCTAATCAAAGAGCGAAATTTTTGTTTACGCTAAATTTTTACTCGGTTAGCTATTTCCTCTCAACATACAATAAGAAAAAAAATTAGCTTACTGTATGCTAGCAATATAAAAAATCCATTATGTGTAATAAAAAAAGACAATTTAGTAATATTTTTTATGTTGTGATTTAAAAATGTTGTGATTAAGAAAATCAATAGTTTTGAAGAAAAAATACAATTTAAACAATAATATAATCATATTATTGTAATAAAATTTTATCATCTAATCAGTCAGCTTAAAACAAAAATAGAATAATTGACAAAACAAATTAAATATGGAAAGAATGAAAATATAATACAAAATGATAATTATTTTTGTGTTATATTATCATTCTCTTCTCAGTAGGAAAATATGAATCATCGGTAGATGATGTGATGTTTTCTGTTTAGAGAGTAAGGTTTTATTAAATATTGTAATAGGTTATTATAATGAGAATATTTAAGCATTGTATATCATGTGTTGTTGCAGTCGCTATTTTCTTTTCACAAGTTTTAGGAGCTAATGCCGATTCTTTAAATGGTAGATCTCAAAACGCTGATTTTATTTCTGTAATGAAACAAGAGAATAGAGTTATTAAATCTGTTAAGGAGATTATTAGTCAATTTTCAGAACAAAGCAGAGAAAAAGATGTCCAAAAGGTGGCTGGTTTGATAGGAATGGAGCCAGCGATTTTTGGTTTAATCGCATTTCTTGTATATTTCTTTACTAGAAAGCCACCGGATCCTAGAAAAAGCGCAGGTGAAAAAGCATTCACTGCTTTTACTCGAAGTGCATGGGCTCTTAATTAAAAATGTTGATTTGATGAATTTTAAATTATTCTGTTTTTGAATCTTTTATAATTAATAAACCGTGATTTCTAATCACGGTTTAGCTATTTTTATATTTATTAATATGCCCATTAAGCTTTAAGTTTTTAGGCTGTACTCTTTTTTTAATATTATTACAGAAATACTTTATTGTACATAATATAGTCTTTTTGAGGTTTAAAATTTTTAATCATTTTATCTTGGTTAGAAAGAATGTGTATTTATTTCTATTTCTCTAAGTCGTAGAATTATATTAATGTTAGAAAGTTAGAATCTTGAAAGACAATGAACTTTATTAAAATTATTCCACGTTCTTGTAGAAACGAATGGCTGTGAAATCTTTGAAATGTGTAATGGCCTTATGGCATTAGATTTGGCGCGTTCACCAAAGTTATCCCTTATCTTACTTAATTTAGCTTTTTCAATCAAAGAGCTAAGTTGATACTTACGCTAATTTTTGCTGGGAAAACTATTTCTTCTCAATCTATACTAAGAAAAAATTATTTTAACAGAATATTTCAATAAAATATTTTTTTGTTTTTTGTAAATTTTAAAAATATTTATCTTACTATATTATACAAAAAATAAAAAACATTACGTGTAACTAAGAAAACAATATATTGATATTTTTATGTTATAATATCATAATAATATTTATGATAATAAAGATAAAATTATAATAAAAACAATAAAATAATTTTATTTTAATACATTTTTGCCATTAAATTATACATTATTAAAACACGAATAAAATAATTGACAATATTAAAATAAACATGTAACGGATATATTGTAAATGTAATATAATATAAAATTAACAATTAAAATAAAACTGTTAATTAAATTTTGTATTATATTTTTTGTTATTAGAAGATAAATATACTTTATCGATAGATGATGTAATGTTTTCTATTTAGAGGGGGCGGTAAAGAAAATTTATTTTATTAAATATTGTAATAGGTGTTTATGATGAAAATATTCAAGCATTGTATAGTATGTTTTGTTGCAGTAGCTATTTTCTTTTCACAGGTTTTAGGAGCCAATGCTGATTCTTTAAATGATAGATTTCAAAATGCTGGTTTCATTTCTGTAATGACACAGGAAAATAGAGTTATTAAAGCTGTTGATATGATTATTAGCCAGTTTGGAGGACAAGGGGCTGAGAAAAATGTCCAAAAAGTCGCGGGTTTAATGGGGATGGAGGCAGCGATTTTTGGTTTAATCGCATATCTTGTATATTTCTTTACTAGAAAACCGCCGAGTCCTAACAGAGAGACAGGTGGAAGAGCATTCGATGCTTTTGCTTATAGTGCATGGGCTTTGAATTAAAAGATAATTCCTTGATGAACTTTGAATTATTCTGTTGTTGAATATTTTATATTAAATAAACCGTGATGTTTAATCACGGTTTATTTATTTTTTACTTTTAATAATATGGTAAATTTATCCTTTAATATCATTAAGATATTGTTGGGGGATGGCAGTATAGGGGACATTAAATTTAAATAATCAGCTGCTTTTTAAAGTTAATTAAATTTTTTCTCTTCAAAATACGCATTTGAGCTAAGTTTGTATTTGATATTTTTTCTATGATGAAAATGCATATGCTGGAATTGAGATATTCATAAACGGTGCGTATTCACTCAAAAATATAGGGTAATACAATACTTATGGTTATTGTGGATTTTATACTGATGAACTGAATAAGTATAGCGATGCGTCTTACAAATATTTGTAAAAAATGCTTTTATTGGAATCTTTTAATCTCTTTGTGGTTTACAATTCATTTTATCATTTTATCTTAAGCAAAGAGAATGTGGATTCATTTCTATTTCTCTATTTTATTTGAGAAGGGTGGAGTTATACGAATGTCAAAAAAAGTCATGATCGTGGAAGATAATGAGCTTAATATGAAGTTATTCCGTGATCTTGTAGAAGCGAGTGGTTATGAAACTGTTGAAACGCGTAATGGTCTTATGGCATTAGATTTGGCGCGTTCATCAATGCCATCTCTTATCCTTGTGGATATCCAGTTGCCAGAGGTCTCTGGAATAGATGTTATTAAACAATTAAAAGAAGATGAAGAACTTCGATCAATCCCTGTTGTTGCTGTAACAGCTTTTGCTATGAAAGGCGATGAGGAGCGAATTCGTGCCAGTGGATGTGAAGAATATATGTCAAAGCCTATTTCTGTTCCTCATTTTATCACAATGGTAAAACATTTTGTGGACTAAAGCTTGTTAAGTGATGATAGAAAAAAATATTGAAAAGCTTATAAAATTGCTAAAGTTTTCGTGCAAATATTTTTCTGCTTTAGCACGTGGATATATTCAAGTTAGTAAAACAGATTTTAAAAATTGAAACTGAAGTTTCGAGATTTTTCGGTTTATTTTCTTGCCTTTTATCTTAAGAGAGGAGGTTGTTTTGCATTTTTGTTTTTTCTAATCGGTATAGATTTGTTCCTACATTCATCTAAAAGTCTGTTTTAGTAGGGGAAAAAGCCTCGGTTTTGTCCGAGGCTTTATGCATTGTACAAAAATTGAAATTAACGCTTTGAGAATTGGAAAGAACGACGTGCTTTTGCTTTACCGTATTTTTTACGTTCAACAACGCGGCTATCACGGGTAAGAAAACCACCTTTTTTCAAGATTGAGCGAAGTTCTGGTTCATAATAGGTTAAAGCTTTGGAAATGCCATGGCGCACTGCACCGGCTTGTCCGGAAAGACCACCGCCTGCAACGGTTGCAATAATATCAAACTGGGTATCCCTATTTGTTGCAACAATTGGTTGACGAAGAATCATTCTAAGAACAGGACGAGCGAAATATTTGTCAAATTCCTTATTGTTGATTGTGATTTTTCCAGAACCTGGTTTAATCCATACGCGTGCAACAGCGTCTTTACGCTTTCCTGTTGCATAAGCACGTCCTTGTGAATCAAGCTTTTGCACGTGGACAGGAACAACATTTTCATGTGTTTCTGTAATACTTGTTACTATGCTAAGCTCAGAAAGAGAATTAATTTCAGCCATAATCAAGCAATCCTTTTGTTTTTGCGGTTTAAAGCACCAACGTCAAGAGATTCAGGCTGTTGTGCTTCATGTGGATGTTGGCTTCCAGCGTAAACACGTAGATTCTTCAATTGACGGCGACCAAGAGGCCCTCGAGGAATCATGCGCTCTACTGCTTTTTCAATAACGCGTTCGGGAAAACGTCCCTCAAGAAGTTGACGTGCTGTACGTTGTTTGATTCCACCAATATAGCCGGTATGCCAATAATATTTTTTATCCGTATATTTTTTGCCAGTGAGAGCTATTTTATCTGCATTAATGACAATAACGTTGTCACCATCATCAACATGTGGAGTAAATGTAGCTTTATGTTTGCCACGTAAGCGGTTAGCAACAAATGTGGCAAGACGACCCAAAACAAGGTTTTCTGCGTCAATAATAACCCATTTTTTCACCACTTCAGTTGGCTTTTGTGAAAAAGTTGCCATAGAAGTATCCTTTATTAGAACCCTTTTAATATAAGGGAATTTTTACTGTTTTGCGTTGAAAATTGTTACCATAGCGAAATATTTAACGCATACTACTTGCTCTGATATAATGTCTTTTGATTGACGTCAAGAGAAAATAAAAACTTTATAAAACAACATGTTACGAGAAAGGTATTATAATACCCCATTAAAAGAAGTTTGTAGACCATTTAAACTTAAAATGAATGTTGCAAAAAACTATTTTATCTTTAACGCATGATTGTATTTTATTGTTCTTCATTATAAAATAAGAAATAATGCAGTGGTCTCGTTATTTTCTCAATGTTGAATCTTCTGCTTGTGGTCAAGCTTGGTTAGATGCCCTTGATGTTCAAGGGATAAATAATGCGCGCGCTATTTCTCAAAAATTTGGCTTTCCAGATCAGTTAGCTCGAGTACTTTCAGCAAGAGATGTGGATGAAGCTGAGGCTGTTGCTTTTATTAATCCAACATTACGTACGCTTATGCCTGATCCAGAAAGTTTTAGGGATATGCAATGCGCTGCAGAGCGTATTGTTAAGGCTCTTCTCAATCAAGAACAGGTTGCTGTTTTTGGGGATTATGATGTTGATGGTGCTTGTTCATCGGCACTCATAGCGCGTTTTTTTCGTTATTTTGGTATTGAAGTCAAAATTTATATTCCTGATCGTATTGTTGAAGGCTATGGTCCTAATGAACAAGCAATGAGGATGCTTGTGCAAGAAGGCGCTCGGTTAATTATCACTGTTGATTGTGGCGCAAACAGTCCTGATGCCGTAAAAGCAGCGAGGCTTGCTGGTGCTGATGTTGTGATTTTAGATCATCATCAAATGTCAGAGATTCATCAAGAAGCCGTTGCTCTTGTCAATCCTAATCGCCCTGATGATTTTTCTAAACAGGGGCATTTATGTGCAGCTGGCGTTGTTTTTGTTACGTTAGCTTGGGTTCATCATTTGCTGCGGAAAAAACAATTCCAAGGGCAGCTGCCTGATCTTTTAAGTATGCTTGATCTTGTTGCATTGGCAACCATATGTGATGTCGTTCCATTACAGGGGGTTAACCGTGCTTTTGTGATAAAAGGGCTTCAAGTTGCTCGTTCTATGCATAATCTAGGAATAACAGCTTTAACAAAGGTTGCACGAATAGGGGAGCCGCTTAATAGTTTTCACTTAGGTTTTTTGTTAGGTCCTAGAATTAATGCAGGAGGGCGCATTGGTGATCAAGCTTTGGGAGCACGTTTACTTAGCTGTGAGAATAAAGATGAAGCGGACAGAATAGCAGAACAATTAGATCGGCTTAATCAAGAACGCCAAGAAATGGAGAACATTCAATTAGCACAAGCGGAATCTTACATTACTTCTCTTTATCAAGATCAAGAAATACCATTATCGCTTGTAATTTCACATAAAGAATGGCATCCGGGAATTATTGGTATTCTTGCTTCCCGTCTCAAAGAGCGTTTTTTTTGTCCTGTTTTTGCTATTGCTTTGAAAGAAGATGGAAATGGCGTAGGGTCGGGACGCTCAATTAATGGTATAGATTTAGGAGCACTCGTTCGTGAAGCTGTTACATTAAATTTATTAGAAAAAGGAGGGGGACATAGTATGGCAGCAGGAATTACAATTCAATCAACAAAAATTGAAATTTTTCGAAAATGGCTAGAAGAAAAAGTTTCTTTAATGGTTTCACAGTTGCGTGCAAAAAAATCTCTTAGTATAGATGGTTCTCTTTCTGCTTCTGGTGTTAATGAAGCGCTGTTTGAATTGCTTGAAAAAGCAGGGCCATTTGGGGCAGGGAATGCAACACCTGTTTTTGTTCTTCCCTCTCATCGACTGGTGAATCTATCTGAAGTTGGTAAAGGACATCTTCGCCTCATTGTATCTAATGTTGAAGGAAAAAAACTGCAAGGAATAGCTTTTCGTGCTGTAGGGACATCGCTTGGTGATTTTCTTTTTGAAAATATTGGTGAAATGATTCATTTAGCTGGTCATCTTAGTTTGAATTATTGGAATGGAACGATCAATCCGCAGCTGCGCGTGATTGACGCAGCCGCAGTGGTTTGAAAGGGATATTTTTTACATTAGATGTCTAGATTAGAAGCAAACGTAGAATTTTCTTGTATGAAACGAAATCGTGCTTCTGGTTTTGTTCCCATGAGACTTTCTACAGTCTTTTTCGTTTCTTGCATTTCCACGGCATCAATACAAACACGAAGCAATGTACGTTTTTGAGGATGCATAGTCGTTTCTTTAAGTTGTTCTGCGCGCATTTCACCCAGCCCTTTAAAACGCCCGATTTCTATTTTAGCTTTTCCAGTAAATTCAGTTTTGAGCAATTCATCCTTATGAATGTCGTCACGAGCATAAGCAACTTTTCCTCCTTGCGATATTCTATAAAGGGGAGGGACGGCGAGATATAAATGTCCCTGATGAATAAGGTCAGGCATTTCTTGAAAGAAGAAGGTAATGAGCAGTGACGCAATATGAGCACCATCAACATCAGCATCTGTCATGATGATAATACGTTCATATCTGAGATCTTTTTCACGATACTTGGAGCGTGTTCCACATCCAAGAGCAAGGATAAGATCGCTAATTGTTTGGCTTGAGTTCATTTTTTCATGTGCAGCACTGGCGACATTTAAGATTTTACCACGAAGAGGTAAAATTGCTTGGTTTGCTCTATTTCTTGCTTGTTTAGCAGATCCTCCTGCAGAATCCCCTTCAACAATGAATAGTTCAGCACCCACAGCATGGTTCTGGCTACAATCTGCAAGTTTACCGGGCAGACGTAATTTGCGGACAGCAGTTTTTCGACTTATTTCTCTATCTTGGCGTCGTCTAACACGTTCTTCAGCACGTTCAATAACCCAATCGAGAAGTTTTGTTGCTTCTTGCGGGGAATTTGCTAACCAATGATCAAAAGGATCGCGGATTGCATTCTCAACGATACGCTGTGCTTCAATGGTTGCTAATCGATCTTTTGTTTGTCCAACAAATTCAGGGTTACTGATAAAGACTGAAAGTATTGCGGCTGTTGAAATCATAATATCGTCAGACGTAATAATCGCTGCGCGCTTGTTTCCTATTAACTCAGCGTAGGATTTCAATCCACGCAAAAGAGCTTGACGTAATCCTATTTCGTGCGTTCCGCCTTCTCCTGTAGGAATCGTATTGCAGTAAGATTGCACACAAGAATCACCACCATGCCAAGCGATAGCCCATTCAACGGAGCCATGGCCATTATTGTGTTGTGTTTTGCCAGAAAAAATTTCTGACGTTACTCGATATTCATCTTTTAGTGACGCAAGTAAATAGTCTTTAAGCCCATTGGGAAAATGAAAAACAGCTTTTTCAGGAATATTTTTTACGCCTTCAAGTATGACGGGATCACAAGTCCAGCGAATTTTTACGCCACCAAAAAGATAGGCTTTGGAGCATGTCATCTTATAGATTTTTTCTGGATCAAAAGCTGCTTTTTCACCAAAAATTTCATGATCAGGATGAAAACGAACGCGCGTACCACGACGATTATAAACATCTCCCAGATCTTCCAATCCAGATTGAGGAATACCACGTGAGAAACGTTGGCGGTACAGTTTTCGTTCTCGTGCAACTTCAACTTCCATATCATCAGAAAGAGCATTGACGACAGAAATTCCTACTCCATGAAGTCCACCTGCAGTTTGATAAGCCTTTCCATCAAATTTTCCCCCAGAGTGGAGTTGTGTCATAATAACTTCAAGAGTAGATTTCTCAGGCATTTGAGGATGATTTTCGACAGGAATACCGCGTCCATTATCTGTAACGGTTATATAACCGTTCCTATCTAATGAGACCTCAATAGAATCTGCATAACCCGCAACAGCTTCATCCATCGCGTTATCAATAATTTCGGCAAATAAATGATGAAGCGCTTTACTGTCTGTTCCACCAATATACATTCCAGGGCGTAAACGCACGGGCTCTAAACCCTCAAGAACTCGAATAGAGAGGGCATTATAGTCATCTTCTTGCGTATCTTTTGCACTTTTTCTTGAAATCATCGCTTTTGATTTCATTGGAGGCTGCAGAGTGTTTTCTTTTGTATTTACCCGAGATTGGGCTTTATTTAAAACACTAAAAAGATCCTTTTTGTTATCGCTCATAGCGTTTAACTATCTACCTCATAAAATAAAATATTTATTAAAATAATTTTATGCCTGTTTTTTATTTAAAAATCAATGCACTTAGAAAACATCAATTGTTGGACCAAAAATTTGTTCAAAAGCGTGTTTGAGAGCAATATCAATATCATGCATTGCTACAGGGCAACCTAGATCAAGAAAGCTCGTTACACCGTGGTTTGTAATTCCACAAGGAACAATTCCTGAATAATGGGCTAAATTAGGATTAACATTGATAGAAACTCCATGAAAACTTATCCATTTTCGCACTCGAATGCCAATAGCTGCAATTTTATCTTCGGAATAAATATCATTTTGTTTTGATGGGAAATGAGATTGTTTAACCCAGACACCAACGCGATCTTCTCTGCGTTCGCCTTTAATATTAAAGTTTGCAAGCATCTGTATGATCCATTCTTCTAATGCACTAATGAAAGCACGAATGTCTTGTTTTCGGCGTTTAAGATCAAGCATGATATAAGCAATACGCTGTCCTGGACCGTGATATGTAAATTCACCTCCACGTCCTGCTTCATAAACAGGGAATAAATTAGGCGCCAAAAGATCTTTTTTATTTGCACTCGTCCCCGCTGTATAAAGGGAAGGGTGTTCAAGAAGCCAAACTTGTTCATGCGCGGTTTTTGCAAGAATTTTTTCTACACGTTCTTGCATATAACGCAGAGCTTCAGGATACTCAACTAGATGATCACTTATCTTCCATTCAACGGGTGGATTTCCTAGAATTGCATTAAAATGATGTGATAAGTGATTACGATCCGTATGTTTCAATTCAAATGTCATTGGTAATATTTATCTTGATGTTTGAGTTTATATTGTAATCAATAAAAGTGATTACAGAGTAAGGTATAGAATTGTTGAATAAAAGAGAATACGTTCATAAATTTTATCTTAAGAAGATTTACTACGCTTAAAAATCCACGTTCCTTTTACCATCTTCCTGTTGCACCGCCCCCACCTGATGATCCACCACCACCCCTAAATCCCCCTCCACCTCGAGGACCACCGAACCTTCCACCAGGATATCTGCCACCGGCACTTAAGTTAAGAAACCAAGGTGTGAAGATGATCCCCAGCCAGAGATACTTTTGTGGACCCACTTTTTTACCAAAAATCATTGCAAGAATAGGAAGACCAAACATTATAAAAAAGGCTAAAAACATAATTGCATTGATTACCATTTCTTCTTTTTCAGCTTGTTTACGTTGTTCTTCAACGATTTTAGCTTTTTCTTTGATACGAAAAGTAAAATCAGAATTACTTTCTGTAATAACTTTGATAATTGCATCAACTGCTTCAGCAATTCCTTTTTGATAATTTCCTTCGCGAAAATTAGGAATCATGAAGCTATTAATAATGACAGAGGAAAGAGCGTCTGTTAGCTCTCCTTCCAAACCATATCCTACTTCGATACGTGCTGTGCGTTCATTCGGTGCAATGACCAGTAATACACCATTATTGATCTTCTTTTGGCCTAATCCCCATGTACGAAAAAGAGAATTGCTGTATGTTTCTATATCATTGCCCGAAAGAGTAGGGAGTGTCACAAGAACAATTTGATCTCCCGTTTTCTCTTCGAGTGCTGCCAGTTTTTTTGTCAAGTTTTCCTTGGTTGCATTATCGAGCAAATGAGCCACATCATTAACATAACCTGTTAAATGAGGAAATTTTATTTGCGAACAAGCGATACTTCCCAATGCAGCAACTAAATACAGAGAGCAGATAAAAGCCCATAATTGTGGAAATACAATACGTTGCAAAGAGTATCGAAATGATTTCATTAATTAAAATTAACCTTTGGTGTTTGTTGGCTATCAGTATCGATGGTAAAAGTTGGCATAGGTTTAGCATCACGAAACCATAATTTTGCCCAAATCATCGTCGGCATTGTTTTGAGTGCAGTATTGTAGGCACGTACTGTTTCAATATAATCGCGGCGCGCAACGGAAATACGGTTTTCTGTTCCTTCTAATTGTGATTGAAGAGCAAGAAAGTTCTGGTTTGCTTTAAGATCCGGATAGTTTTCAACAACAGCCATAAGTCGCGAAAGTGCACTTGATAAATTTGCTTGATTTTTGAGATATTGCTGCATAACTTCTGGGTTATTCAACATATCTGCATTAATGTTGACTTGCGTTGCTTTAGCACGTGCTTCAATTACATTTGTGAAAACACTTTGTTCATGAGCTGCGTAAGCTTTTACTGTTTCTACAAGATTGGGGATGAGATCTGTACGACGTTGGTATTGATTGAGCACTTCACTCCATGCTGCATGTGCTTTTTCTTCATTTGTTGGTATCGTATTAAATCCGCACCCACTTAAAAATGGCACTAACCATGCCAAAAAAATCACGATTGAAAATTGTTTTAATATTTTAAACATTGAAATTGAAGAATTTTGTACATTTAACATAAAGATGTCTCCACAGATATTTTATGTATTATATAGGGTTTATCTTCTTGGTGGAAAGTATTTTGAATTTTATAAACAGGCATATTTATCAATAAATCGACATCTCTATGCGTTTTAGGCACGCTTAAGTGATTTGTTGATATTAAAATAATAAGGGTAATATAGATGTCATATTATAAAAGTTCAATAATATTTATATCAATTATTATTACAGAAAATTATATTATTTTCGTAGTATTTTTGTGTTTCACAACGTGCAGATCACAATTGGAAAAGGAAAAAATGTAAGTATCAATCTTATGGAAAGATAGAAGGTAAGGGCAGTTCTTATTTTCTCTCCTTTAGAAGGTGTACTTAATATGTTGGACAAAAAAGGGCTTTTAAACTATGTATGGTAGTAATTGTGAAGAAGGCGGAAAATCCTGTGATAGAAAGTGTTCAACGGCAAAGTGAAAAGTTTGATGGATTGGCTAATGATTATGATCGTTATCGTCCTCGCTACCCCCTCACTTTATTTAAAACCATGCTCCATCCTTTTAAGAACAAAAAGCATTTATCCATTGTGGATGTGGGAGCTGGGACAGGTATCGCATTAGAGGGAATTGTTAAATTTTTAGGAAATGAGCACCAATATCATGCTATCGATGTATCGGCAGATATGATTAAGAAGGGGCGAAAAAAATTTCCTACGGTGCAGTGGTATCAGGGCCGTGCCGAAGACCTATTGCCTCAAATCGGTGAGGTCGATCTTGTCATTGCAGCGCAAGCGTTTCAGTGGATGGATCGTCCTAAGTTGCTTTGTTCTGTTTCAGATCAACTTCGAGTCAATGGTGTCATGGCTGTTATTCAAAATAATCGCGATTTCCAGCATAGCGAATTTCTAGAGGCTTATGAGACATTGTTAGAGAAAATGAGTCCGAACTATTCTCGGTATTATCGTAATTTTGATTTTTTACAGGAAATGAGTGATGGCTTTGGGGTAGATCCAGGAAAGATTTTTTTTCATACGCACAATTGGACGATGATGATCCCATCTGAAGCTTTTATTGGAATGAGCCGCTCTTCAACGCAAGCGCAACGCGCTATTGCACGCTATGGGGAAGAATATTTACGGCAATTAGTTGCATTGACAAAGAAATATGAAGTGCAAGGTAATTTGGAGCTTTTGTATCGAAGTGAACTCTATATGTATGCGGGATAATCTGATATCGATGATTGCTTTTGCTCTTTTAGCACATCAGAGTAGGCGGTATTCAGGAAATTAACGCATTATAAAGGCAGATTTTGAGGGGGCAGTTTTTTCTTCAGCATTCACGTTGACATCTTATTACGTCTGATTTTCATTGTTCACTTGATATGAGAGAGTTTAAATAGAAAATTTATGCACTGCATTATAGTATTGAAGCGCTTTCTTTACTGCAGTTTAACAACAGATTATTTTATAAAATAAGAAGAGGTAGATTGAATAGAAATATTTGATAATTCTTTGTTTTTATGATTGTTTTTTATTATTAAATGAGAGTGTTTTTAATAAATTTTGACAAAAACAACTGAAAAAGTATAAAAATTATCATAATCAGAAATTTGTAGTAAAAAAGGTAATGGCTTGGAAGCACCTTTAAAAAACAACTCATTTTGAAATTATCTCTAAATTCAGATTCAATATAACAAAAAAGTAAAATATAAATATGTTATATGGAGCATTTCTCTTTTTTAAAGATATAATATAAAAACAATATGTTAATTAAATTTTTTGATATAAGAAAACTTCTTTTATTTTTATTTTAAATAACGGGTTAGGGCGAGTCTTGTGTGGTTTTATTGAAGATGTGCTTTTTAGGTTTAAATCTGGCGCTTTAAATACAATTTTAGAAGTAGCAAAAAAGCTCAATTTCTTCTCTGTTGTGATGTGTTGAATAAGTTTTTTAATTTTCTATAGAGTTTAATTTTTGCAATCATGATAGATTGTGACAGCTATCTGTCTAAGATTATAAGTTTAGTAGGAATAGCTTAATGATAAATCTATTGAGTTCTCCATCTTTACGCGTCATAAAAGAATAAGCCTGCACTATCACACACTTTGTCATCTCCCAATGTTGCGACAGCTCTTGACACGGCTCATAAGAGGAGTAGTCCTTTTTTTTACAGTTTTATCTATACGCCAATTTCGCTTATGACGTGCAAGCGAATGGTGTTGATTGATTCAACATACACAGATTTGGAATGAGAGAGTCTTAAGATATTCCGCTCTCTCATTTAATATGAATCATGCTAGATTATAATTATAAATTAATGCGTTATCTATTTTTGAAATCCATGACCTTAGTTGTGTTTGTCAATATTTCATTTTCATTTATCGTCAACTATTCTACTTTTGAATAATAACTCCATTATAAGGAATACCTTTAAAAAAGTATTCTCGCTTTAAAGAGTCGTTATAGTTTTTTTGTTTTATAGAAGCATCAATAATGCTAAACATTATACTTTGATAAAAAAGAAAGTAAATTATGACTATTATACTGAAACCGAGCGAGGTGACGCTTAGTGAACTTGCGGCTATTTATTTTAATGGTGAAGTGAGTAAACTTCATAATGACACGCATTTAGCTATCGAGAAAGGGGCACTGCGCATTGCTGAAATTGCTGCTGGAAGTGAGCCTGTGTACGGTATTAATACTGGTTTTGGGAAGTTGGCTTCCATTAAAATTGATGCGGACGATGTTACTGTTTTACAGAGAAATCTTATTTTGTCCCATTGTTGTGGGGTAGGAGAACCTTTAGCTGAAAATATTGTGCGTTTGATAATGAGCTTAAAGCTTATCTCTTTAGGAAGAGGAGCTTCAGGAGTTCGTCTAGAATTGGTAAATTTGCTGGAAAATATGCTTGCAAAGGGCGTCATTCCTGTCATCCCTGAAAAAGGGTCTGTTGGTGCTTCAGGTGATCTAGCTCCACTTGCTCACATGGCGGCTGTTATGATGGGAGAAGGGGAAGCATTTTTTCAAAATATTCGTATGAGTGGAGCTGTTGCATTAGAGAAAGCGGGATTGTCCCCTATTATTTTAGAGGCAAAGGAAGGTCTAGCTCTTATTAATGGGACTCAAACATCAACAGCCCTTGCACTTGCCGGTCTTTTTCGAGGTTATCGGGCATTGTGTGGTGGATTGTTGGCAGGGGCCTTGACGACAGATGCCATCATGGGATCAACGGCGCCATTTCATCCTGATATTCATATTTTACGAGGACATTATGGGCAGATTGCCGTATCGAAAACATTAGAAAAGCTTGTAGAGGATTCAGAAATTCGTGCAGCACATTTACGGGGTGATGAGCGTGTACAAGATCCTTATTGTATACGTTGCCAGCCACAGGTCATGGGGGCATGTTTTGATATTTTGCTGGCAGCAGCAAAAACACTGATTATTGAAGCAAATGCTGTTACAGATAATCCATTGATTTTAAGGAATGGTGAAGTTGTATCAGGTGGGAATTTTCATGCTGAACCTGTAGCGTTTGCTGCTGATCAGATTGCTCTTGCTTTATGTGAAATAGGATCTATTTCTCAACGGCGTATTGCTCTTATGGTTGATCCAGCAGTTTCTTATGGACTTCCAGCTTTTTTAGCGCATAATGCGGGTCTTAATTCAGGTTTTATGATTGCTGAAGTAACAGCGGCAGCTTTAATGTCTGAAAATAAGCAAATGGCCCATCCTGCTTCCGTTGATTCAACCCCAACTTCAGCCAATCAAGAAGATCATGTTTCAATGGCTTGTCATGGAGCTCGTCGGTTATTGGTAATGAGCGAAAATCTTTTTACACTTATTGGCATTGAAACGCTTGTTGCAGCACAAGGAATTGAATATCGTGCACCTTTAAAAACAAGTACTTTTTTGCAATCTGTTATGGAATGTTTACGCAAAAATGTTGCTTCTCTTAAGGAAGATCGCTATCTGGCTCCAGATCTTCATCAAGCACATATACTTGTGCGTGAAGGGCACTTATTATCTGTTTTACCAGAAACAATTTTTCCTTCATTAAGTTTTCAATAATATTTGTTTTAAGGACAATGATGAAGGGCGGATATTGAATTTTGAAACTTCCTCATATGAAAATATAGAAGATCAATACTATATTTGAATTATTTAATGAATTATGTATATATATGTTATTTATAGTCAACTAGATATTTTATTATTTTATATGGATCTGATTTAGCATCATAATTTTATAGAAACTATAAATTTAAAGTACCTATACTTTCTGATTTCTATCAGAAATTTTAATCTAAGTTAAATAATATTCACAAATTATATGTTGTAATATTATATTTTTATAAGTACAAATTATAATATATGTATTATATTAAGTAAAAATAAAAAATTTATTGTAGATTCTTCTTATTTGTTAATACTTTATGAATTTTATATTTCATTTTTGATATTTTAAATAAAAAAGGAGAAAGAAATGTTTAAAAGTGCTAGATTATGTGTATCAATAACAGTTATTTTTTTCTCTCAAATTCTTGAGATTCATGCAAATTGTAGGAGAGGTGGCTTTCCAGAGGAAGTTTTCATTACAATAGTGGACCAAGAGAAGGAGCCTCTGATTTTAGCGAAAAACAAAGATTTTATTGCTATCTCAGGGCAAAATCCCGAAGATAAGGAGAATGCTATCATTAGGCCAACAGTCAAAGATTCTATTTTTAGCGCATATTTTTTTTCCATTGGAAAGTTTATCTTTAAGACAGTTGGAGTCCTTAAAAGATGGGTTGTAAATACAATTTCTCATACTTTTGAAGGCTTGCGAGATTCGTATTATCATTGATTGAGCTATTCAATTGGCGTAAAAAGTTTGCTTTGTGGGCTCAAAGAGAGTTTTCTTAAAGTAACAAAAAATTAATTGTACGCATAGTTAATGCGTTTGTTATGAAGTTTTAGGCTTCTATTTTCGTGCACGGAAATAGAAGCCTAAAAGTTTAGATTACATTAAGATTAATTTTCTCTGTAAAAAACTAGAGAATACGAAATGAATTAAATGACAATTATAAAAAAATTCATTATCACTTTATTTGAATAAAATAATACGAAATTGCAGGCTATAAAAGCTGAGTAATTCGCAATAAAAGTATTTTTTATTGTTTAGAACAAAGTGTTTGACGGGCTGGTCTTCGATGTTTTTTGAAATATATTTGTGAAAGAAACATGAGGCTTTATTTATCATAAAGCTGTTATCGTTGTGTGGATTGTCAGCATTTCAAAAAGTAAGGAAAGAAATGGCAATAAATAAACTGAAAAGAGGGATGAGTAAGCGCCAAGTTATTTTTTTAGCTCTTGGCTCTGCTATTGGAACAGGTCTTTTTTATGGGTCTGCACAGGCAATTAAGCTTGCCGGTCCCAGTGTTTTGATTGCCTATTGTATTGCTGGTTTAGCTATTTTTATGGTTATGCGGGCTCTAGGAGAGATGATACTTCATAATCCATTACCTGGTTCTTTTGCTCGTTATGCGGCAAATTACATATCACCATTAGCAGGTTTTTTAACGGGATGGACATACGTATTTGAGATGATTCTTGTTGGTTTGGCTGATATTACAGCTTTTGCGACTTATATGGGGTTTTGGTATCCTGATGTTGCTCCTTGGGTATGGGCACTGAGTATTACATTAATCATCACAGGTATTAATTTAGCTGCTGTAGAAGTCTATGGTGAACTAGAGTTTTGGCTATCTTCTATTAAAGTTATCGCTATCATTGCGATGATTATTTTAGGAATAGCAATTATTTTTTGGGGGTGGGGTGAAGGTGCAAATTTTTCTACCGTTACTGTTCATAATTTATGGAAAAATGGTGGACTTTTTCCCAATGGTTGGTTTGGTTTTTTAGCTTGCTTTAGTGTTGTTGTTTTTGCTTTTGGTGGCATAGAAATTATTGGCATGGCAGTCATGGAAGTTCAAAACCCTCATCAAACGATTTCAAAGGCAATTAATTCTACTCCAGTTCGTATTTTGCTTTTTTACGTCATGACGTTAGCTATTTTAATGTCTCTTTATCCTTGGAATGAGATTGGTCTTATGGATAGCCCTTTTGTATCTATTTTTGAAAATCTTGGGATTTCGTATGCAGCAAATATTTTAAATATTGTTGTTGTTACAGCGGCTATTTCAGCAATGAATAGTGGAATGTATGGTGCTTGTCGTATGATCCATGGTTTATCGCAGGAAGGTTATGCTTTAAAAAAGTTTCAATATTTATCAAAAAATGGTATACCAGTTTTTGTTATTTTGATGATCTTCGGTATCTTTCTTCTTGGTGCTGTCCTTAATTATTTTTACCATGAAAAGCTTTTTTTTCTTATTGCCGCAATGGCAACATTTGCGACAGTTTTTGTTTGGATGATGATTCTACTTTCACAATTTTTTATGCGAATTAAGATGCCTAAAGAAGCACAGAATGGTTTAAAATTTCCCATTCCATTTTGGCCAATAGGATCGATTTTTTCTATTTTATTTATGGTTTTTATTTTTATTCTGTTATGGTATTTTGATGAGACACGACCGATTTTAATTATAGGTTTTAGTTGGATTGCTTGGCTTATTATTTGTTTCTATGCACTTAAACTTTATAATTTTAAGCAAAAGAAACAGCAATAAAATGTGAATAGAGATAAAGCTCAAAACAAATAGCTGATGTCATCAGGAAAACAGGTGTTTGATTGTTATTCTCTAAAGGTTAGAACAATCTAGATTGAAAAAATCTGCTCGTTATTATTTTGCTTTGGAAGTTTTGTGAGCCATTGCTTACGGTAACGACCAAATCATATAAATATTAGGCATTTTTTGATGGTGAGCCCTGCAATCAATATAAGTCTTTCAGGTAAAAATGCCTAATAGTGCAAATAGATTTTACCAGATACAAGATTATAGGCAGATATCTTTTTCTAAACGTATTAATGAAGTTCTGTTCCACAAGAGAAGTTATTGTAAGAATTGTTCTTTAAGCTCTTTAAAAAATTGGTTGTTTAAATTTTATTGTTTAGAAAACTACTATTGCTTTTAGAATCGAAGATAAAGTTCTTTATGTATTTTTTCTCAAAGAGGATTGGCGTTGGTAGAAAATAGTGGATAACAAAGTCATTAGAGGCATTGTATGATTGTATTTGCAAAAACTTTAATAAAGAGCAGCAAGGTATCACAATAAAATCTCATAGAAGAGTAAATTAAAGAGAACAATGAACGCGTGACAGTGTTACGACTCTTATTGTTATTGCGCTCACAATAGCAAGGATCAAACTTATTTTTTATAATATTGATACGAGAGTAATTTTTATCACAAGTGGAGGCGGACAAAATGCACTCCGCAACTGTATTGCGGTGCAAAATCATTCAATACTACCATAAAAGGTGCTCAAGAACACTACGATCAGCAAAAACAATCGTCATCAAGTGGCTTTTTGCATGAGAAATCGTCCGATAGTTCTTAATCGCATACCACAACGGTCTCCTCTATTCTTGGGGCGACGGGGCAACATCGTGTTAGACGCACAAGGAGAAGCCAAGATTTCTGCTTCTCATCTGATTTCCGGTCAAGATATCAATGTAATGGGAGAAAGTATGACGATTGTTGGCATGACAGACCATCATAGCAGCCATTCACAGACGCATGAAACAGGTTTTTTGATGGGCATAGATATGACTTTGTAAGCCGATGGATTGGCGGTAATGGCTATACCTACGGGACACTCCCTGCTGGTAGTAACGTTTTGATAGAATGGTTGAGAGTGGCTACAAATCCCATAAGCTCCCATACCTGTCTTGGAGATGTGGGTTATAAATGCCAAAAGTTTTTATGGCACATCTCATCTAGAACAAAAGCCTTGAATTAAATCATGGAGTAAAAAATGAAACAAACTCTAAAATTATTAAGTGCGATAACTCTATTCAGTATCGCTGGATGTCAGTTTAATAAGCCTCCTTCAGGATACTTGACTGCTTGGGAGAAGCCAGGAGCAGATTTTACTGAAATAGGAAAAGCATTATTAGAATGTGGTATGCCAACGCCTTATGATGTATTTCCAGAAAATAGAAAGCAGAGCATCAATGCAAAAGCAACAACTTATGCTTGCATGATTCAATCAGGATTCCGCTATAAAGATGAAGAAGTAGCAAGAGCGGGAGGGTGGTGTTATACTTTTAGAGCCGAAAACTTGCCCATTTGTCGTCTAGGCGCTGTGATCCCTAGGCCCAGTGTCAAGAAGCGCTTGAACAGCCCTTATTGTAAACAGTATAAAAATGCACCTGAATGCAAACCTTAAGTTTTGCTGTTTGTGATGATCAACAATCCCTACCTTCATGCTTCTCATGCCCGTACGGGGATGGCTTAATTCAGCATGTCAATGCTAATTATTTATGAGGACAACAACTGTTGGCGCAATGATATAAAATATCTATTTTGGTTGTAATCAAAATATTGATAATAATTATAAGCATATCGTTGATAGAATATGGTTTTAGTAATAATTTTACCGTATTTTTGCTATAATAATTATGGCATAATCTTCGGAAAGATAAAAATAATATAGGCTGATAATGTTCATCATTGTTTTGGAAATAAAAAACAGCATGTATAATAATTTATAGATTGTTTCGTAATATCAAAATTACTCAAGGATAGGAAAATGAAGCAGATTTTAAAATTATTAAGCGGGATAACCTTATTTGTTATGGCAGGATGTTACCCAGAGCAGCCTTCTCGAACAGCTGTAGATGCATGGGAAAAATCCGGTGCAGATCAGCTTGAGATAAAAAAAGCCCTGTTAGAATGTGGAATACAGCATCTTGATGGTCGTCTTGATACAGAAATAAGTATGGATGAAAAATTCAATGCAGAGGAGTCTGTGAATGCATGTATGATCCAAGCAGGTTTTCAAGATAAATTGGGAAGAATGAAGTGGTGTGAGAAATATGAAAATCTTCCAATTTGTCAGCCTGATGCAGTTATTCCTCAGCGAAGTGTAGAGAGGCGTTTGAATAGTCCTCATTGTAAAGAGCATAAAGAACAACCTGAATGTCAACCTTAAGTATTGAGGCTGCTGTAATCAAAAATCCTTACATTCTTGTTTTTGCATGGGGTGGGTGGGATTGTTTCTTCAATATCTATATGCTAACAAGAGTCATCTTGCGTGTGAGCAAATATTAGAAGACTTATCAGTCTTTCTATCGTAAATATTGAAGGAGGGGGAATGAAAAAAACATTGAAATTATTGAGTGCTATAATTTTATTAAGCACTGCTGGGTGTATTAGCAAACCTCCCCCATCGACATTAGAATTATGGGAAAAGCCCGGTGTCAATAAGTCTATGGTCCAACAAGCACTGTCAAAATGTGGTTGGAAACCAATCTACGCTTCTTCTGAAAATATGGATTCGCGTGCAAGTGATTTTACAGCAGTTTATGAGTGCATGACTAAAGCAGGTTATCGGTACAAATTACAAGATTCAAAGGGAATCTATTTTTCATCAGCGCCGCGAAGTGATTCATTTTTAGTCAATTTAATGGTAGCAGGGTATCAGCAGGTTATGGACAATGATACTTTTGGTGTAACCAATTCGACAAAACAAGAGCGAGATTTGATGTTACGTTTTGAAAATGATAAAAAGCGCCAGAAAATAAAAAAAGCTTTGCACAAGTGATCGCCAACAGTAGAACGTTGATTTTTAAAGAAATAATTGAATAAAAATATTAAACGGGAGAAGAGAGAAATATCGGTCTTTTGTCTCCAATGTAGTTATATTCATCAGCTACGAGATTGGCAATAGTATTGTTGTCAGATGATGCTAGCGGGGGATAGTGAGTTGTTGTTTAGAGAAATTTATTCAATATAAAGAATGGAAAATAATAGCTTTGCTAAAATATTTGCTTTAACGATAATAAACAGATAGCTTTCATAGAGCTGATTTTGATGAAATTTCATTTTGGTGTTTTTAAATTTCAAAATGGTGAGTGTTTTACTGTATTTTAGATTTTATCAAAAGATCTAAAATATTACATTTATTAATTCAAATTTTTTTGTTAGATGTCTAGCATTTCTAATATAGAAATTATGTAGATTAGCTTATACATTAGTGTGCAATTTCTTGTTTTTTTGTTGTGGTTGAAGGAATAATGCGGTTATAGATTGCGTGTACTGTATCTTATTTGTGCTGTGTTTTATTAAAACGTTTTAATCGTTTAATCTTAAAAGTTATTCTCATTTTGTTGTATTTTAATTTTTCGGTGGTGAGATAAATTGAATATTGTATCTCTTCAAAGTTCGCATTTTTTCACGTTTTTTTAAAGATTGGTGTTTCGGCACTTTGTAATTGCAGTTTTCAGCGGTTTTTGAGATGCCTTCTTTAAAGGGATTGTCATCCTAAATGGTATTTTTAAATTTTTTGTTCTTTCTTTACATAAGACACAAAACATATTATTTAATGCTGTAATTTATCATAAAAAATAAAATAATTTTGTTTGTTTCATTCTTGTTGTGTTTAATTTGTGGTTTATTTTTTTTGCCAGCATTTTTTGTTTTTGTTGAAAAAAGAAAGTTTTGAAAAACAATGATAGTCAAGGTATCTAACAATCACTTGTATTCGTGCGTTTTTACAGCAGCTATTTTTTCTTTTTTGTTAAATATAAATGAGGCACATTCTCATTCATATACATCACTGTCATGTGACAAAAACAAATTACCTTATGAATGCAGTGATGGTTCAAAGCATACAATTAGTGATAAAGTATATAAATTCACGGCACCTGTTAAAGAAAAGAATGGGGAGGGGCGGTCTCTCATGTTACCTGCTGCTATAGTAGTGCAGGAGCCAAATACAGTTATTCAGGCAATGCGTGTAGAGGTTGAAGCTACTGCAGGTATAGAAGATATTTATGGTGTTTTGGTATCACAAGGGGGCAAAATTGTTTTGAGCGATTCAGCTTTTAAAAATGTATCAATAGGTCTTAAAGCTGATAGTGGAATGATTGAGGTTAATCGTGGAACAATTGAGGCTTCTCAGATTGCTGCTTATGCAGAGAATCTAGGAGCATCTGTTACGTTAACGGATACAGAAATTAAAGTGGAAGGTTTGGGTATCGGTCAAGAGAGTGCTCTTTTCGTTAGGGCTGATGCGAGTATTCAGATGAAAAGTGGATTTATTGATGTGAATGATGCTGCTGCGCTTTATGTGGGGAGAGGGGGTAGTGCGACTTTAGATGGTGTTACCATTGCTTCAAAATATCAAAAAACAGAAGACAAAGAAAATACAAATGAAAAAATTACACATACAGTTTTCAATGTAAAACATCATGGTTCTGTTTATGTAAAAAATACGAATATTATTTCTACGGATGTTCATGTTTTAACAGTTGGACAAGATTCTAACACACCATCCAATAATGGCAGGGAAGGAAATATTTTAATTTCACGGGTTAATATTGAAGATTCAACAATTAAAGCAATCGGTAACAAACATGGTATGTATTTTGAGAGGGATGGGGAAAATGATGCGTATGAACAGGGACTTGTCTTTTTGAAAAGGACAATTTTTGAGGTTCCAGACGGAACAGCTATTCATAGTAATAAAAGTCGTAGTTATATTGGAGTAACAGAAGGTACAAAAATTTTTGGTGATTTATTATTAACAGCTGAAAAGGGGGGGACTGTAGCGATTTTGGCTGATTCCTCTTCATTGATAGGAGGGACTCGTGTTGCCGATGATTCTATTGCTGAACTTTATTTAACAGGGGGATCAAAATGGTTTTTGACAAAAAGAAAAGGGATAGATTTGCAAGTTGCAAACCGTACAAGTTCGTCTATTTCATTTGTGAAAGTTTCTGATAGTTTTATTGCTTTTGAGATTCCAATGTTTCAGGAGTATCAGACACTTTATATTGGGAAGGGAGAAAAAGAAGTTTATAGTGCGCAAGATAGGGCAGATATTTATCTCAATACACATCTCAGTAGTGATGGTTTGCTCGATAATAAAAAAACTGATCGGCTTTTGATACATGGTGATGTTTCTGGAAAAACGACAGTTTATGTGCAATTTGTTTCAGGAAATCAGGGTGAGATAGCAACCGGTGAAAATGCTCATAGTATTTCACTTATTCAGGTTTCTGGAAAAGCGGCAGAGGATTCTTTTCAGTTAAATCGTGCTTATATCGCATTAGAGGGTTTGCCTTACCAATATTATCTTCATGCTTATGGTCCAGCTTCTGCTCTTGGAAATGCACAAACTTCTCAAAGATTGGTTGAAGGAGATGGAGATTTTTGGGATTTCCGCCTTGAAAGTAAATATATTCAGCCTGCTTTAGAGGTGTCTGCTATTCCCCCTTCTGAGTTAAAGATCAGGGAGGTTGTTCCACAGGTTCCCACTTACCTTCTGGTACCAAATGCTTTGTTTCATGTTGGGCTCATGGATATTAGTCATCAACAAAAGCAGTTGCACGTTAGGCGGTCTATTCCTCGTAAATTATTAAAAGTTGAAGGGAATTTTGCTTTATCTGTTCAGAGTTATGGTGGACGTTATCGTTATGTCTCAGATCTTTCTACACTTAAATATGGGTACGATGGACATGTTGATTATAACGCTATAGAAACAGATCTTTTGCTTAAAACGGTAGAGAGTGCACATAATACGACATCTTTTGGGATTATGGGAACCTATGGAAAACTTTCCTTACAACCTCATAATGTGGAACAAAGTCAAAAGAGTACATTTAATAAATGGTCATTTACGGCATACGGTAGTATGAAACACAACACTGGTTTTTATGTAGATGGTCTTTTATCTTATGGTTTGTTTAAAGGGGATGTGCTTACCCATGCTTGGGGTAAGACGGCGACATTAAAAGCAAAACCTTTGAACGTTTCGTTTTCTGCTGGTAAAGCGTTTATGACAGGAGGTGAAGGTCTTATTTTTGATCCGCAATTTCAGCTTATTTATCAACATCTTCAATTTGATAAGTTTCTTGATATTGACGGATTTGATGTTGAGATGAAAAAAATAGATCAATGGTTTATGCGTGTTGGTGGGCGTTTAAGTAAAACATTTACAGCCTCTGAAAAGGATCGTATCATTTCTTTTTATAGCACTATTCATCTTGCTCATTGTTTTGATAAAGAACAATTTGTTCATTTTAAAGATGTTTTCCAGTTGGGTTCTTTCGGGTCTTCCTTAGAAACAGGTTTGGGTATCAATGCGCAGTTTTCTTCTAAAGTTACACTTCACAGTGATCTTAGCTATCAGCATAGGTTAACCAAGGCTGGTTTTTCTGGAGTTCATTTCTCTGGTGGTTTGCGCTATCATTTTTAATAAATCTTTTTAAAAATAATAAATGTAATTTTTAAAGTTTTATTTTATTGTCGGGATTTAAACCATTGATGGTGCAGAATTTTAATTGCTTCTTTTAATAATGCTATCATGTGTTTTAATAAGTATGGAAGGATCACGTTGATTTATTTTTTTATCTGGTTGATAGGGGAGCTTAAATGCTTCAAAAAAATTGATAATGGGACTGTGAATCTATTTGTGTTATTTTGACTATAAATATTGGGGATGTGTTTGTCATCAGCTTTTTAAAATAGTAGCCTTATTATCCGATCATGCTGTAAAGTACTGGCGTTTGAGGTCGCTGATATCAATCATGAAAGGCAGGGAGATATTGACTGTTGATTAAAAGCTTTTGCTGTTAAGCAAAGGAGGAGATATGTACAATATACAGCTCGATCGTTTCGTGGATGATGCGTATTTTTATGCTTTAAAATTTTGCAAAAAGCGTTTTTGAAGCTGTTCGTATCGATCGCATTATTGTAGGTGGATAATGAGAAAAGTGGTAAAGCTTGAACACTTTTAACATCAAATTCAATATTTTCAGTTCTTAATAAAGATAAATCCTTTAAAAAAATTGTTCTAATGGCTGTATTGAATATATGAACAAGATCATGTCTTCTTTGTTAAATAGATATGAAATATAAGTTTTAAATCAAAGTGGGGGAGGTAAGATCTTTTTTTCTTCTTTTAAGACGTGGGGAGAAGAGGTTGATCGTATCAAAAAAGTCGTTTAGAAGTTTTTATTATTGTTTCAAATATAGAAACATTGAAGAGCTTTTATTAAAATGGGGTGTAAAAGTAGATTATATCTTCCTCAATTCCTGTTTTTTGAAATATGCACCTTTAATGGAAGATGTTTGCAAAGTTTTAGGCAATCGCATTCGCATTGTGAGTTCGTTTGTATCGATAAGATTTATATTAAAGTTCAGGGGCAGTAAAAATATCTTTATCGGACTATTGATAAACATGGTGTTTCCATATGATGCTTAAGGTGTCATCGAGCCATTTGTGGTAATTGCGTGCTTCTTCGTTTGAGTTATGAACAGAGAAAATAAAACCAGGATATCCACCAAATGCTGGTGGAGGTGGTGAAAGATGATTGGTTTCAAAGAAAATGATAGTTCTGGCGGTTTGAGGATGCTGTGCAACCTTATCTAGACCTAAAAATCCAGAAAACCGTCCATGACCACGAAGAGGAATAATATAATTTGCCGCCACTTTTTCAGCTGGGAGTATATCGGGAAGGTCTGGGGTTTGTTCAGCTAAAGCGGCATTCATACATAGTTTTGCAAATGAAATCCCTGTACCTTGCTCAACAATAAAATGGGAGACACCCGATCCACCTATACGAGCGCCAATCTCAATGATATAAGGTAAATTATGAGCATCTAGGCGTAGCTCTACATGGGCAGCACCTATATTTATACCAAGAGCTTTAACTCCAGAGCATGCAGCCTCACATAAAGCAATAATTAAAGGATCATCTATATCACAGCGTTGACGATAAATTGTTTCTTCAAACCATGGTCCCTCAGGCTGTCCCTTGTCTCCAACGGCCAGAACGTGTACACCTGCTGTATCAACAAAGCATTCTACGACAAACTCTTTTCCTGGCAAATACTGTTCTACGACTAAACCTACAGGTTTACTTTTATCATTAAAACGTGCCATGTCTTTATGCTGAACATTCCATACGGCTTTAATGAGATCAGGAAGTTCGGCGGAATTTTTAGCTAACATTACGCCTGTACTTGCCCATCCAGAGACGGGTTTAATAACGAGTGGATAATCCAAGGCTTGTGTTTGTGATAGGTCTTCTGGATGATCTATATAAAAGAATCCTGGTGTTCTTAAGCCTGCTTTAGCGAAAGCTTGACGCATGAGATATTTATTTCTGGTTAATGCTGCTACTTCTGGTTCAATACTTGGAGTATTGATTTTTTTTGCAGCCAAAGCTGTCCATAGGATGGCTTCTTCGCGAAGGGTCATAACCCCAGAAATATTGCGTTCTTTTGCTCCCGTTGCAAAAGTGTCTAGAGCTGCCTCTGGGTTATCAAAAACAGGAAGTTGCCAAGTTGAAGTTACTGCTGCAGGGTGTTGAGAGGGAACGCTTTCAGCGGTATCATAGATCATTACTAATTCGATATTAGCTGCTTGTGCTGCTTCAAATATAAATGGTAATTTTGCATTGCGCTGGCAAATTAACGCGAGTTTTTTCATTTTGTTTCCTCATTAAATTTGGAGTTTTGAGAATGGCGTTTATGTTGCCATGTAGATACCTTTGATGCATCTATAAATAAGAGTGTCATCCCTATAACAACTACAATCATAGCAATTATTTTGATCATATTGAGAGAAGGGCTCGAGCCGATTATCCATTCACATGCAATCACTGCAAAAGGGGATAATACGCCGATAGTGTTGGCGTATAATACGCCTCCTTCGGCTAAAACTTTTTGATATAATACGTAAACTGGTGCCGAGCAAACAGTTCCTAAAATCAATATTTTAAATATATCTTCTAACTTAAGATAGAAGAGTGGGGCAGGATCAAAAATAAATAATGGCATAAATGATGCTGCAGAAATTGTCGTGATCCAAGCCAGTGAGGTGAGCAAAGGTAGATTTTTAAGATAACGTTTAGACAATAAGCCATAAGCAGAGTAAGAAAGTGCTGCTGTTAAGGCAAGCACTACTCCTATCAGGTTATAATATCCACCTTCTCCACTATTTATATTGAATACTACAGCTGCTACACTGACAATTATCACTCCACTAAGCTTCAGCCATGAGAATTTAAGGACATTTGTCAATGCACCTAATATATAAGTAATTCCTGGAATAGTAGCGAGCACCATGGTTAAATCACTGGCTTTGAGTGATTTTAATGCACCAAAACTGCATACAAAATACAGCGAAAATCCTAACACTGAGAGAATTAAAAAAGAAGGTATCATGGAAAGCAATGGTAGGGATCTGAAAACAGCTTTCTCACGAAATATTGCAATCAGCCATAAGGTGGCAGCGGTGGCAAACAACCTAAGTCCAACCGCATGCATGACGGGTATATTGCTAACCAAATTCTTAGATAATAACCAACTTATGGAAAACAATGCTAGAATGGCAAAAGTAAATAATAATAATCGTCCTTTTATAAAACTCAATGATTTAATCCTCTAATCACTCGCTGTGCATAAGATGATGTTGAAAAATTAAATCGTGACTTTGAGGTCTGTGGTTTTCCAAGATTATTTTGGATATAATCTTTAGCTCCTGCCAAATAAGCGTCATCATCTAATGCTTCAAGTGCTTCTATATCTGCTATCATCAATATTATTACTTTTTCAAGACGCTCCAAATCAAATTGAAGATAACCTTGATTTGTTCCGCATCAATATTTCAAAAAGCAAGATCCCTGTAGCAGCATCGAATGTCATATGCTGATCAGAATCTTTTGGATAACGAAATATGCGTTCTAATAGGATAAATTCAGTTATTTCTTTCCAAAATTTTGGATGATTTTGTAGCATAATACGCACTGTAATTAAATCAACTTTAGTTTCTTCTAGAAGACCTGTAAACCAATTTAATTTTATATACAGATTTTTATCCAATGGCCGCGGTCCGGTATGATGTGCATAGTCATGATAATAGCCCCACAAACAGCAAGCATCGAAAATGTCTTCTTTAGATAAGTTACGACTATGCAATTGACCGAACAGGAATTTACTATCTCGACCGAGTAAACGTTCAGCTTCCACAATTGTTTGCTTGTTGTAAATATCAAAGAATTTACTGAAAAAAAACAAAGCAAATGCTTGCTTTGTTTTTTTTTGAGCAGCCGCTACAGATTCTGGGAATAGAACAATGCAATTGCCTTCTAAAAAACCTCTTGATGCTATTCCCATTTTTATACATTGAAAAGGTGATACATAATTATTTGTATATTTTGAGGCGTCAGCAAGATAGGCCGTTTCATGACGATATCCTGTAACTAATTCCAGCCGGAATCCTTCTGGATCAGGTCCATTTGTTGCACGCATTGGAGCCAAGAAAAACAAGGGAGCATCTGGTAATGGGGCTTTGAAAGCAGCCAAAGTGTTATCAAATTTAGGAGGGGTCGTTAAACCGCTGATTATCCACTGATGAAGATCATCAGAAATGGTCGCTAAAAGTTTTGGAGATAATCCGTCAAGAATATTGGCATGGTGGTTCAGCAGAGTGATCAATTCATTGATCATATTATTATCTGCTGAAGTTGGTTCTTTAATGCTCCCATCTCGTTCTTGGCGCATACGGAATTTGTCAACCAAGTTAACAATGGAAAGAAGCGCTTCAGATTTTTTCATGATTAGTTGACTTTAGCGAGTGGAGCAAAAAGGCCATTGGCACTTGTCCAAAATTTTCGACAATATTCAGCCTATAGCGATTTGCCGCAACCGATGTTGTGATACAAGAATCTTGCTTTTTCAGCCTTACAAAGAACGGCTGCATCAGCATTGCTGTTGGCAAATACTTTGTCATATTGATGAGCTACCAGAGATTGTGGGGCAGGATGAGTCGCTACGGTTTTAATTTCATCAATGTTATTGCGTTTAGCTAAAACCATAGAGTGAGTAGGCATGATAAAGCTGTCAAATAATTGCA
Organism: Bartonella sp. CL70QHWL; assembly: GCF_042194855.1. Classification (NCBI taxonomy): domain Bacteria; kingdom Pseudomonadati; phylum Pseudomonadota; class Alphaproteobacteria; order Hyphomicrobiales; family Bartonellaceae; genus Bartonella; species Bartonella sp. CL70QHWL. The sequence continues at coordinate 61,435 of NZ_JBHINJ010000010.1, forward strand.
TATCACCTAAACGGGTAAATATGAGTGTATGTAAATCAGGGTAAGCAGCACGGCTTAGAAGATACCTATCTTTTTTTTTGAGCAAGTTCATTAAATGCTTCTTCAAGAGTTGCGTATAAGATAATACGGGATCTCGAGTCAGTGGACAAAATATTTTTATTGTGATTGTTAAGCCACCATTATTCTGTAGTTGCACAGTTAGTATCTGCAGGGACAAGTGTAAAGGCATTATTTTCAGATTACATGATCTCTATTCTTTTAATTATGCGACTAAATTTAAATTAGTGTAATATGATAGAGTATATCAAGCACAATGCGTTAAGTAATTTAGTGCTTTATAAAATCATGTATATGTGAAAGAAAATTTACGATATAATTTTGTTTGTTCATTATTCTATCATGCCGTAAAACATTGTCGTTTAGGGGAGTGATTGAGCAGGAAAGTTCTACACAGGGGGTATTTATTGAATATGTTAGAGAATTATTGGAATGGTTAAACAAAGGTGAATGATACGTAAAGCACACTGCTCTATCATTTTTTAGATGATCAGCGTTTGTGAATTTGTTCATATTGATTATACTATTGTAGATGAATAATAAGAAAATTGGTAAGACGTGAACATCTTTGCCATAAAATTCAATATATTCAAATTTTTAATTAAGATAATATTTAAAAAAATTATTCTATATTCATGACTGTATTGAATATATAAAAAGATATTACCATTGTCTTGTTTGTAAAAGAAACATGAAATATAACTCTTAAATTAGAGTGGGATTGGCTAGATTTTTTCTTCTTTGGAATCGTTAAGAAGGTCAGATTAAACCTTATTGAAGCTATAGAACCTAAAAAAACAGTCGTTTTTTTGAAAAGATCAGAGGTAAACAAATATGCGTGGGATTTTGGATCATTTTGATATGCCATTGAATAAGAATAAAAAAAGTTCTGTTCAAAAGATTCAAAATCTTTCATTCCAATCACACCCAAAACGGTTTTATAAGCAAGTGAAGATCGCTTGTGAGGAGGTCGGCTTTACGATTTTGTTGGATGAACGTCCTGTAAAAACGCCCGCAAGGCGTCATTTTCATGTGCCTACAGAAGTGTTTGCTGAATATGTTGCTCAGGAATTTGAGAACCAAAAGCACGTTGTTGATCCTGCAAAAATGCCGATGACGCGTTTGGTTAATACTGTTATTGATGGTATCGCTGATGATATGCAGGTGGTTTTTGAAGATTTATTGCGTTTCGTTGCATGTGATATGATCTTTTATCGTGCACAGACTCCTAAAGAGTTGGTGCAAAAACAATCTGAACAATGGGATCCTTTATTAGATTGGGCAGAAAAAAAACTGGGTGCAAGGTTTTATTTGACAGAAGGGCTGATGCATGTGGAACAATCACCAGAAGCACTTCAAGCTGTGAGTCATTATTTACGTAGCGTTGAGTCTGCTTATATGCTTGCTGCACTTCATATGATGACAACCTTAACGGGATCTGCTCTCATTGCTCTTGCTGTTGCTGCGGGAAACATTGATGCTGATCATGCTTGGTCTATTGCCCATTTAGATGAAGATTGGATGATGGAGCAATGGGGAATAGATAAAGAAACAATGGTACGTCGTGCTCATAAAAAAGTTGAATTTAAGGCTGCTGCTACAATTGTTACAACTTGTTTATAGGGGAAAATCTTTTATTTACGTGCATTCTTTTCGCTCAGAGTATTTTTGTGACTTTTTGAGGATTGGTTTTTACTTTATCAAGTCCAGGAAATATTTCATTGGTTATGGTTAAGAGCGCTTCGTCATTGCCACGGATAAAATACCATTGGTTATCGTGAAGTAGGGCAATAATTTCAGTTTGAATAGAGCATTTTTTTCCAGCATTTGTTGTGGTTACAAGCTCCACGGGTATAACAAAATAAGGGGTACCATTATCAAGGGTACCTTCACGTTTTTGTTTTTGATCAATGTTGATCGTTTCAATCTTGTAACTTTCTGCCAACCGTTCTATTTGGCTTTTCATGATTTGTAGAAATTGTGATTGATTAAGATTTTTTTTGGCGGTTAAGCGGTTGATGACTTGGGGAGGAATAGCATTTAAGATGGCATTTGCATCGGCATTTTTAAGTGCTTTACTATAAGCAGATGTTGCTTTCTCAAGAGTTGTAAGTTTTTGGTTGGTTATTGTATGTGCTTTAGTTGTTGATGTGATAAAGACAATGCATAAAAGAACGGGAACGAGAAAACAAATTCGCGGCATTAGAAACCTTTGTTAATTCATTTGAAGAGATTCAACACATTATAAAGGAAAAGCGGATGAGCAAAAAGCCTCTTGCGCTTTTGCATGAGAAGAATATCCACAAAAATGGAGGCTTTTGCCTCCATTTTCAAAATCAAAAGAATGCGTATTGATTGTTTAAACAGAATAGTACATATCAAATTCAACAGGATGAGGTGTTGTTTCGTAGCGCAAGACTTCTTGCATCTTTACTTGAATGAAGGAATTAATCTGATCATCATCAAAAACGTCGCCAGCTTTAAGAAAGCCACGATCTTTGTCAAGTGCTTCAAGCGCTTCACGTAGACTTCCTGAAACGGTAGGGATTTCTTTGAGTTCCTTTAAGGGAAGATCATAAAGATCTTTATCCATAGCATGTCCGGGATGAATTTTGTTTTTGATGCCATCAAGACCAGCCATTAAAAGGGCTGCAAATGCCAAATAGGGATTTGCTGTTGGGTCTGGAAAACGCACTTCTACGCGTTTTGAATTTGGTGAGGAGCTCATTGGAATACGGCAAGATGCAGAACGATTACGTGCTGAATAGGCAAGAAGAACAGGAGCTTCATAACCAGGAACCAAACGTTTATAGGAGTTTGTGGATGGGTTTGTAAAAGCATTGATTGCTTTTGCGTGCTTAATAACACCACCGATAAAAAACAGACAGGTTTCTGATAGTCCGGCATATTCATTTCCTGCAAAAATGGGTTTGCCATCTTTCCAAATGGAAATGTGGACATGCATTCCAGAGCCGTTATCACCAAAAACTGGTTTTGGCATGAAGGTTGCTGTTTTCCCATAACTATTTGCTATTTGATGTACAACATATTTAAAAATTTGCATCTTGTCAGCCTCGCGAACAAGTGTATCAAAACGAATACCCAATTCATGTTGGCCTGCTGCTACTTCGTGATGGTGTTTTTCGACCTGTACGCCCATACCCTTGAGTGCTGTGAGCATTTCAGAACGCATATCTTGGCAGGAATCAATTGGCGGAACAGGAAGGTAGCCTCCCTTTATTCGTGGGCGATGCCCTAGATTTCCTGTTTCATATTCCGTATCATCATTGGAGGGAAGTTCACTTGAATCGAGTTTAAACCCTGTGTTGTAAGGGTCCGTTTTATAGCGCACATCATCAAAGATAAAAAACTCTGCTTCTGGACCTACATTGATTGTATCTCCAATGCCTAAAGATTTCATATAAACTTCAGCCCTTTTGGCGATAGAACGAGGATCTCTACGATAAAATTCACCAGAGACAGGATCAAGTACATCACAAAATATGACCAAAGTAGATTGAGCAAAAAAAGGATCAATGTGTGCTGTTTCTGGATCTGGCATTAAAACCATGTCAGATTCATTAATTGTTTTCCAACCAGCAATTGAAGAACCATCAAACATGACACCATCACTAAAAGTATCTTCGCTGATCTCTGCGATATCCATTGTAATGTGATGCAATTTTCCTCGTGGATCAGTAAAACGTAAATCAACAAAACGGATTTCGTTGTCTGTAATCTGTTTGATAATATCTGATGCGGTTGTCATATTCAATTTCCTTAATGTGGCGTTGAGGTGGATAAAAAAGTGAATTTTCTCGTTATTTATTAAAGGGCATCGATACCGGTTTCGTCCGTGCCTATACGAATTGCATCATCAATGGAAAAGACAAATATTTTTCCATCTCCTATATGTTTGGTTTGAGCTGCTTTACGTATTGCATCAACAGTTTGTTCCAGTTTTTCATCGGACACAACAATTTCAATCTTTACTTTAGGTAGAAAGTCAACAACATATTTCGTACCACGATAAAGTTCTGTATGTTCCCTTTGACGACCAAAACCTTTCGCTTCTGTTACTGTAATACCATGTAACCCAATTTTTTGAAGCGCTTCTTTCACTTCATCAAGTTTGAAAGGTTTTATAATGGCTTCAATTTTTTTCATGCTGAAATTATCTCCAACGTTATTTTGTCTTTTTAGACTGCATCACATTATATTGACAACTGTAAGATGTCCAACAGATACTTTGTGCACAAAAAGTCGCAAATAATGATACTCTAAGCTCTTTTAGGAGAGTTTCTTTTGTAGAATACAGTCAAACACTGTTTTTTGGGAAAAAACCTTACAATTCTTTTACAAGAATTCAAATTATACAATAAAAGAGTTTTGTTTCTTTTTTTTAGATAACACATTTACTTATAAGGATAATTAGACATTTTCCACATTAAATGAGAAACTCTAATAGCGTAGGATTTTCTCATTTTAGATCTTTTTGTCGTCAATCAATCAAAACAATACCTTTATATATCATAAATAGTACGAGTGTGTGGGTAACAACATTTGAAAAAAGAAATAAAATGTTTTTTATGAAAGCTTTCTATCACTAAAGGCTTTACAATATTAGGGAGTAGGGGAGATAAATATTGGAAAAGAGTGTGATGTTGCTGATTATGCTTCTTCATAAACGTAAAAATGGTGGTGTACAATAAATGAGTTTATCATTATAGCATTCATAGCTGCTGTTGTGAAATGGGCTTGGGAGCATTGAGAAATGTTTCTTTAAAACAGATGTGTGAATTGGCAATGCAAATATATTCCGTTTGGGGCGTTTTGTCCCTTCGTGAGGAATATGATCCCATTAAGGAACGCGATGAATAAAAGCGTGAAGCAATGGCAATCTTCATTATAAGATATTGCCGCGGATTCCTTTGAAATCATAAAGATAAATTAAGAAGTGATGTAAAGATAGGAACTTATTTATACCCTTAAAACTTCGTATTTTTCCCAGTTTAGGCTGTCTGGTCGTTTCAGGTATAAACAAAACAGAGAATAAATATGCAATTATGCGCGCATTCTTATTTGGCAATACGACAACTGAAACAGCTTATAAAGCGCTAAATTGTTTTTAGTCTTTGCTTCAAACGTGTTGCACTACTGGAATTAGGTGTTGGTTTACAGGTAATAATAAAAGTACAGGCTTTGTTAGTATGCTGTATTTTACAATAAAAAGCGTTTCTAAGAATTGGAATTATAGAGAGATGGGCGTAGTAAAACATCTTTTAGAAATTTTCCCGTATAGGAAGCGGGAACCTTAATGATGTCTTCAGGGCGTCCAATTGCAACAATTTCACCACCGCGATCTCCACCTTCTGGTCCTAAATCAATAATCCAGTCGGCTGTCTTTATAACATCAAGGTTATGTTCAATGACTATAACTGTGTTGCCTTGCTCGACTAGTTCGTGAAGCACTTCAAGAAGTTTGGAAATATCATGAAAATGTAAACCTGTTGTCGGTTCATCCAAAATATAGAGTGTACGTCCCGTTGTTTTACGAGAAAGTTCTTTCGCAAGTTTTACACGTTGTGCTTCCCCACCAGAAAGTGTGGTTGCTTGCTGTCCTACTTTTATGTAACCCAATCCTACTTTAATGAGAGTTTCCATTTTATTATGAATAGCGGGAATAGCTTGGAAAAATTCTTCTGCCTTTTCAATTGTCATATCCAAAATATCGGCTATAGACTGTCCTTTGAATTTTATTTCTAGTGTTTCTCGGTTATAGCGTTTTCCTTTACAGACATCGCAAGTAACATAGACATCAGGTAAAAAGTGCATTTCAATTTTGATGACTCCGTCGCCTTGGCATGCTTCGCACCGTCCTCCTTTAACATTAAATGAAAAACGCCCAGCTTTGTAACCGCGGGCTTTTGATTCTGGAAGATCAGCAAACCACTCACGAATCGGTGTAAAAGCACCTGTATAGGTTGCGGGATTAGAGCGTGGGGTGCGTCCAATAGGGGACTGGTTGATATCAATGACTTTATCAAGAAATTCTAATCCTTCAATTTTGTCATAGCTGGCAGGGCTGTGATGAGAGCCCATGATATGATGTGATGCTGCTTTGAAAAGCGTTTCAATAAGAAATGTTGATTTTCCTCCTCCAGAAACACCAGTTATGCATGTGAAGGTTCCAAGAGGAATATTCGCATTGATATTTTTGAGGTTATTGCCTTTGGCGCCAATGACTTTAAGTGTTTTCGTTTTTGATATTTTGCGTCGCTTTGTCGGCATTTTAACAGCCATTTTTCCTGAAAGGTATTGGCCTGTGAGAGAGGCTGAATTTTCTATAATTTCCTGCGGTGTCCCTTGCGCTATGATTTCTCCACCATGAACGCCCGCGGCAGGCCCCATATCAACAACATAGTCTGCTGTGAGAATAGCATCTTCATCATGTTCAACAACAATAACTGTATTGCCAAGATTGCGCAAATGACGCAGCATTTCCAAAAGGCGTTCATTATCGCGTTGGTGTAAACCGATAGATGGTTCATCTAAAATATAAAGAACGCCTGTAAGACCAGAACCAATTTGGGATGCCAACCGAATGCGTTGGCTTTCTCCCCCTGAAAGCGTTCCTGAATTTCGAGACAAGGTAAGATATTCCAATCCTACATGATTTAAAAAAGCCAAGCGTTCACGAATTTCTTTTAAAATACGTACCGCGATATTACGTTGTTTTTCTGTGAGATATTGATGAACATTGGCAAACCAATCATCTGCCTTTAGAATAGAAAAATCTGATATTTGCCCAATATGCATTCCGTTTATTTTTACAGCAAGTGCCTCTGGTTTTAAACGATAACCGTGACAAGCTGGGCAGGGCGAAGAAGACATATAACGTTCGATTTCTTCTCGAGACCAAGCAGAATCGGTTTCTTTCCAGCGTCTCTCCATATTAGGGATGATTCCTTCAAAGGGTTGGGTCATTTTATGCGAACCAGAATTATTTTTATAGATAAAAGAAATTTCATCTCTTTTTGTACCGTAGAGAATAGCCTGTTGTGCTTCACTAGAGAGTTCACACCATTGATCTGTGAGTTTGAAACCGTAAGCTTTTCCTAATGCTTCTAAGGTTTGACTATAATAAAGTGAATCCGATTTAGCCCAAGGAGCAATGGCTCCATTCTTTAGGGTAAGGTTTTTATTTGGCACAATTTTTAGTGGATCCATTGCCTTTTTGATACCCAATCCATCGCAGAGAGGACAGGCCCCAAAAGGATTATTGAACGAAAAAAGGCGTGGTTCAATTTCAGGAATAGAGAAACCCGATACTGGGCAGGAAAACTTTTCTGAAAAAATGAGCCGTTTGTGTGTATCATTTTTTGATTTATGAGCAGATTCCTTTGTCGTTTCTTTTTGTGCTAAGGGTTGGTCTGCCATTTCAGCTATGGCAAGCCCATTTGCTAGCTGTAAACAGGTTTCTATACTATCAGCCAAGCGAGAGGTGATATCCTTCTGTACAACAATGCGGTCTACCACGACATCGATGTCGTGTTTATATTTTTTATCAAGAGGTGGAATATCAGCGATTTCATAGAATTTTCCATCAACTTTAGCGCGTTGAAATCCTCTTTTTAAAAGTTCTGTTAGCTCTTTTTTATATTCTCCCTTTCGTCCTCGCACTAAGGGTGCCATAATAAAAATTCGTGTTCCTTCTGGTAAGGACATAATTTGATCCACCATTTGACTTACTGTCTGGCTTTCAATAGGAAGTCCTGTTGCAGGAGAATGAGGAATACCAATACGTGCAAAGAGAAGACGCATGTAATCGTGGATTTCAGTAACGGTACCTACCGTTGAACGAGGGTTGCGACTGGTTGTTTTTTGTTCAATGGAGATAGCTGGAGAGAGACCGTCTATGCGGTCGACATCGGGTTTTTGCATGACTTCCAAAAATTGGCGTGCATAGGCTGAAAGGCTTTCGACATAGCGACGTTGTCCTTCAGCGTAAATTGTATCAAACGCTAAAGATGATTTCCCTGATCCAGAAAGTCCTGTTATAACAATGAGTTTGTCACGAGGCAGATCAAGATCAATATTTTTAAGGTTATGCTCACGTGCACCGCGAATGGAGATATATTTTTGATGAGTCATACTTTATCCTTGGCATATGTGGCAAAAATTGAGCACCTAAAATGGAATAAAACTGTTTTTTTAGAATTACAATGTGTTTAACTGCTTTAATGCAAAAGGAAGGTATAAGTTTTGTGAAAAAAATACAAATGAGCAGCTTTTTATTCTCTCGTGGTGGAATAAACTATGTGTTTTTATCATCTTTTGGTATAATTACACTCAATACAGTATTGAGAAAGGATAGCATACCCATATTGATGGTCAATTGCGACATGTAAATTGAAGGTCAAGATGGTTATAACTGTTATAGAACAGAGTACTTTACGAATTAAAATTTTGGAGTTTATACGATGGCTGGTAGCCTTAATAAAGTTATTTTGATTGGTAATCTTGGTGCCGATCCTGAAATCCGCCGTTTGAATTCTGGTGATCAAGTGGCAAATCTGCGTATTGCTACTTCAGAAAGTTGGCGCGATCGGAATACAAATGAGCGAAAAGAACGCACTGAGTGGCATAGTATTGTTATTTTTAATGAAAACCTTGTCAAAGTTGCAGAGCAATATTTAAAAAAAGGCAGCAAAATTTATATTGAGGGGCAGTTACAGACACGAAAATGGCAAGATCAAAATGGAAATGACCGTTATACAACAGAGATTGTTTTGCAAAAGTACCGTGGCGAATTACAAATGCTTGATGGGCGGGGAGCTGCGAGCGGGGAGCAAGGAGCAAGTCAAGGGGGGAGTTATAGTGGTGGCTTTGCCGATAGTCACTCAAATCAGAGAAATACTTTTGGTCAAAATAATAATCAATTGGGAGAAAGTTTTTCACACAAATTAGATGATGATGTCCCTTTTTAAGAGTCTTTAAATTGCAGTATTATGATCATTTTATGGTTTGCTTGTTTCAGATTTTTGAAGTTTAGCGAAGTGAAAATTGTTAATTATTATTGGTAATTTAAAATATAAATTAATAACATCTTGAAAAATATTGTTAAATTTCTTTTTTGTCATGGGAGAGAAATTAGCATTTTGGTGTATTTTTCGCTATAAATAAAGTGAAATGATTCTTTTTTGAAAGTTTTGAAATTGTGACCGATCTTACTCCACACCCAGAACGTGATGTGCTAACCGGTATTGAACCAATCAGTATTATTGATGAAATGCAACGCTCCTATCTCGATTATGCGATGAGCGTGATTGTTTCACGTGCACTCCCTGATGTCCGTGATGGTCTTAAGCCTGTTCATCGACGTATCCTTCATGCTATGAATGAGATGGGGCTTTCTTTCAATAAGTCGTATCGTAAATCTGCTGGTGTTGTTGGTGAGGTTATGGGGAAATTTCATCCCCATGGTGATGCTTCAATTTACGATGCATTAGTGCGTATGGCGCAGGACTTTTCTTTAAGAAATCCATTAATTGATGGTCAGGGAAATTTTGGTTCCGTTGATGGTGATCCACCTGCGGCCATGCGCTATACTGAGTGTCGTTTAGAAAAAGTTTCAGAAGAACTTTTAGCTGATATTGATAAAGATACTGTTGATTTTCAGGATAATTACGATGGGCGTGAGCGTGAACCGGTTGTCTTGCCAGCGCGTTTTCCCAATCTTTTGGTTAATGGGTCAGGGGGGATTGCTGTGGGAATGGCAACCAATATTCCTCCCCATAATCTTGGTGAAGTCGTTGATGGTTGTATCGCTTTGATTGATAATCCCGATATCACACTCGATAAAATAATTGAAATTATTCCTGGTCCGGATTTTCCTACAGGGGGCATTATCCTCGGACATTCTGGTGTTCGTGCAGCTTATGAAACAGGGCGTGGCTCAATCATTATGCGTGCTAAAGTTGAGATCGAAGAGATTCGCAGTGGTCGACAAGCAATTATTGTGAGTGAGATCCCTTATCAAGTTAATAAGGCAACGATGATTGAGAAAATGGCCGAATTGGTGCGCGATAAACGCATTGAAGGAATCTCTGATTTGCGTGACGAATCTGATCGTGATGGATATCGGGTCGTTATTGAGCTGAAGAAAGATGTTGTTGCGGAAGTTGTTTTAAACCAATTATATCGGTATACGCCGCTGCAAACTTCCTTTGGTTGTAATATGGTTGCTTTGAATGGGGGAAAACCCGAACAGATGACGTTGCTTGATATGCTTCGTGCATTTGTTTCTTTTCGGGAAGAAGTTGTCAGTCGGCGAACAAAATATCTTTTGCGTAAAGCGCGTGAGCGAGCACATGTTTTGGTTGGTCTTGCCCTTGCTGTTGCCAATATTGATGAAATTATAGCGCTTATTCGCAAAGCTCCTGATCCGCAGACAGCACGTGCACAGTTAATGGAGCGTCGCTGGCCAGCGATGGATGTTGCGCCTTTGATTAAACTTATTGATGATCCTCGTCATATTATTCATGAGGATGGTACTTATAATCTCTCTGAAGAACAGGCGCGTGCTATTTTAGAATTGCGTTTGCAACGATTGACAGCCCTTGGGCGTGATGAAATTGCTGATGAATTGAATAAAATTGGTGTGGATATCGCTGACTATCTTGAGATCTTGGCATCACGCGTGCGGATTATGTGTATTGTTAAGGATGAGTTGAGTGCTCTTCGTGAGGAGTTTGCAACGCCGCGACGTACCGTATTTGGTTTTGGTAGCGCTGAGATGGAGAGTGAAGATCTGATCGCGCCAGAGGATATGGTGGTAACGGTAAGCCATAGTGGTTATATTAAGCGTGTGCCTCTTAATACCTATCGTGCACAGCGACGTGGTGGTAAGGGGCGTTCTGGTATGTCCACGAAGGATGAGGATTTTGTAACGCGGTTGTTTGTTGCCAATACGCATACTCCGGTTCTTTTCTTTTCATCACGTGGGATTGTTTATAAGGAAAAAGTTTGGCGACTGCCGCTGGGGACACCCCAATCGCGTGGGCGGGCTTTGATCAATATGCTTCCCTTACAACAAGGTGAGCGTATTACAACGATTATGCCTTTGCCTGAAGATGAAGCGAGCTGGAGTGCATTAGATATTATGTTTGCGACAACACGTGGAACTGTGCGTCGTAATAAATTATCAGATTTCGTTCAGGTTAATCGTAATGGTAAAATTGCGATGAAACTTGATGAAGAAGATGAAATTCTTTCTGTTGAAACCTGTACAGAACATGATGATGTTGTTCTAACAACAGCCAATGGACAATGTATCCGTTTTCCAGTTGTTGATGTTCGGGTCTTTGCTGGGCGTAATTCTGTGGGAGTTCGTGGTATCAATTTAGCTAAAGGCGATAAAGTCATTTCGATGACAATTTTAGAGCATGTCGAGGCGACGTCCATTGAGCGTTCTGCTTATATTAAACGTGTAATGAATGAACGGCGTGCTTCTGGTGCAGATGCTGATGTTGAAGATGTTATAACTCTTGATGAAGAAGATGGGGGTGCTGAAACAGAGTTAACAGATGAACGTTATGCAGAACTTCATGCACGTGAACAAATGCTTTTGACAGTGAGTGAGTTTGGTTATGGTAAACGTTCTTCTTCCTATGAGTTCCGGATTTCGGGACGTGGCGGAAAGGGGATTCGCGCAACAGATCCATCTAAAACAGCTGAAATTGGTAAATTAGTAGCGGCTTTTCCGGTGAAGGCGCAAGATCAAATTATGTTGGTATCAGATGGGGGGCAGCTTATTCGTGTCCCTGTTGAGGGAATTCGTACTGCTGGGCGCTCAACTAAGGGAGTCACAATTTTTAATACAGCCAAAGGTGAAAGAGTCGTATCGGTTGAACGTATTTCTGAACCTGAAGATGATACGAGTTCATTAGATGATGAAGGTGAGAAGCATTCTGATACAGTTGATATGAGCGAAGAAAAATAATTTTTAAGAGGAAGGAGTAAAGTCATGAAAATTGCTCTTTACGCGGGTTCTTTTGATCCTCTTACAAATGGTCATCTTGATGTTTTGAAAGGGTGTTTTGTGTTAGCTGATAAGGTGGTCGTCGCTATAGGGATACAGGCTGACAAAAAAACACTCTTTAGCTTCGAAGAGCGTGTTGATTTCATTACGCAGGTCGGGAAAGACTTGTTTGGTGCAGATTCTAATCGATTGCAGGTTCTTTCATTTAGCAACCTTCTCATTGAGAAGGCGCGTGAAGTTGGTGCTTCATTTCTCATTCGTGGATTGCGTGATGGTACTGATCTTGATTATGAAATGCAAATGGCCGGGATGAATGGCGTTATGGCTCCTGAATTGCAAACTGTTTTTTTGCCGGCAAGTGTTTCTGGGCGTGCGATAACTTCTACATTGGTACGCCAAATTGCCTCTATGGGAGGTGATGTAACACCATTTGTACCGCCCAATGTTGCACAAGCTTTGAGCTCGAAATTCCAATCTTTTAGGGGAGAATAATTGTGTCTCGTAGAACTTTTGCTGTTTTGATATGTGTGTTTTGTTTTTTTTCATTGTCCGCTGTTGCTGGTAATCCTAGACCAGCAAGCGATGCAAGCCTTCTTGTTTTATCTCTCAAAGATGGTGATGTCATTATTCGTCTGTGTCCTGATTTGGCGCCAAAACATGTTGCGCAAATCAAAAGATTAACAGAGGAGGGGGCCTATAATAATGTTGTGTTTCATCGCGTTATTCCTAATTTCATGGCACAAACTGGTGATGTAGAATTTGGAAAAAAAGGCAGTAGAGATTTTGATTTGAAACGCGTTGGTATGGGTGGCTCAAATTATCCCAATATACCGGCAGAGTTTTCAAAGCAGCCGTTTAAGCGTGGTACAGTTGGGATGGCACGGTCACAAGATCCGGATTCCGCGAATTCTCAATTCTTCATTTGTTTTGATGATGCTGCTTTTTTAAACGGTCAGTATACCGTTGTTGGAGAGGTTATAAAGGGGATGGATGTTGTTGATAAAATAAAAAAAGGTACGACAAGTAATAATGGATCTGTAAAAAATCCTGATGTTATTAATGCTGCTACTTTACAAGTTGAGAAATGAATCAAGGGAGCTTTCCATATGGCAGAGAATAAAAATCCAGAAAATACTTTAATTCTTGAAACAACAAAGGGCAGAGTTGTTATTGAGCTTTTTGCTGATTTAGCACCTTGTCATGTTGCACGTATTAAAGAATTGGTACGTGAAGGTGCTTATGATAATGTTATTTTCCATCGCGTTATTGATGGTTTTATGGCGCAAACAGGGGATGTGCAATTTGGAAAGAAGGATAGTGAAAAATTCAATTTATCACGTGCGGGTATGGGGGGGGCAGAAAAACCAAATTTAACAGCAGAGTTTTCAAATCTTTCTCATAAGCGTGGTACAGTTTCTATGGCACGGAGTCAGAATCCAAATTCTGCTAACTCTCAGTTTTTTATTTGTTTTGCAGATGCTCCGTGGCTTGATCGTCAATATTCCATATGGGGGCAGGTTGTTGAAGGTATGGAAAATGTTGATAAAATTAAACGTGGTGAACCTGTTTCAGATCCAGATTCAATTACCAAAGCCATTATTGCTGCGGATGCAAAATAGTATAAACTATACTGATTTTAATTGTAAGTTTCTAAGAAAAAAATACTCTTTTCTGATCAATAAAGGCACACAAAACTCTTTTGTAGTATCACGCTTACCTTTTATAATTTCGAGCTAAGCATTGTCCATATATTTCCTTCAATCGGATCTTCCTTAAGAATATAACGCAAAGGATTTGTACAAACACTTGTCAGAATAAGAAAACGCAAAGTCTGTCGTATTATGGTTGTTGTTTGGCAAAGTGTTTTATAAAAAATTTGGCAGTTCTCTTCCATCCATTGTCGGTCTTAAAGTTTTATGATGTTACTTTCCTGAGAGAGCGTGTGCTTTTGTTTCTGCTTGTAAATCAACATCCAATCCTAATGCAGAAGCATGTTTGAAACACATATTAAGACGGATAAGAGCTTTACTCGCTCATCCAGTTTTCTTAGCAAGGTGGAAAACCAGCATTTATATATATATATTGGCGTAATATTTAAAATAAGAAGACAGTTTAATCTTAGAAGAATATAATAAAGGCGCAGAAGTGAAATAAATGGCTAGTCTTGCCATCTCCTTTTTAATTCAACTTTACTTTTTTAAGTATCTAACGCAATATCTTTTAAATAATGAAGATTATGCATGGACTTACGCTTTTATTTTTCTCGTTTTTTTATAGAGGAACGCTCCAAACGGAATACACTTGTGTTGTATATTTACGTGTTTTTTTAAGAAGCATTTCTCAGTACATATCAACATTCACTTCCACGATGACATTCATGGCATGTATAGTTTTAAAGCTATAAATAGTATAAAATATTATGCACCACCATCTTTAAAGCTTGTGAAGGAGCAAACGGGTACCATCATACGCTTTTTCAGCCTCTAATGTTACGATAGAGCTTTTGGTATTTGAGAATCTTTACAAAAAGCATTTTTAGTTTTTTAAAGTATTTTTATTTACACGTTAATTTCTTTTGTGAATTATCTCCAATGCCAAGAGCTATCTCAATATTGTGAGTGGATAAATGATTATGTTCATTTGCACTTTTATTAAGCGTGAGGATCGCTGTGCCCAGTAGATGAAAAATTTTTATCTGTAAAAGTTAAAGAATATTATGAGCTGTACAATGCGTTCAAAATTTTCTTTTATGGGTACAAAGTTACTGCTTATGGAAGTATGTGAAGATGAAATTATTGTGATAATAATTTTGCAGTTCTGTTAAGGATAAGCGTAGGTATTTTGAGGTATGATATTATAAGGATTTTACTATTTTTCTAGAGTTAGATTATCACTTTTATTATGGTGATTTCTTAACAAGAAATGTTCTTTTATCTCGTTTAATTTTTGATGCTGGTTACAATATTGAGCGAATCAAAAATTAATTCATAAAGCTTATGACAATGCGCGTAAGGGGATATCTTTTTTCTTTCTATAGAGATATGCATTGATGGAATCAAAAAGACGAGAGTTATGATAAAGACATTTCATTATAGAAAAATTGCTCAAGATGGGTATGCACGTCGAGGAGAAATTATAACGGGGCGAGGATGTGTTCGTACACCCGCATTTATGCCTGTTGGGACGGCAGGAACTGTTAAGGCTATGTATATGGATCAAATTCGTGATCTTGGTGCAGATATCATTTTGGGGAATACTTATCATTTAATGTTACGTCCAGGAGCTGAACGTGTTGCGCGTTTGGGAGGATTACATGAATTTTCACGCTGGAGCGGACCTATTTTAACCGATTCTGGTGGCTTTCAGGTTATGTCATTGGCGGGAATCCGTAAAATTACTGAACAAGGTGTGATTTTTCGCTCTTATATTAATGGAGCTTACTATGAAATGAGTCCAGAGCGTTCTATCGAAATTCAAGGACTTCTTGGTGCGGATATCCAGATGCAGTTGGATCAATGTATTGCATTACCAGCAACTGAAAAAGAAATGGAAGAAGCTATGGAACTTTCATTGCGGTGGGCGCTGCGTTGTAAAACAGCTTTTGGAGATCAGCCAGATAAAGCATTGTTTGGGATTGTTCAAGGTGGTGATAATATGAAACTGCGTGAACGTTCTGCTCAAGCATTAAAAGAAATGGATTTAAAAGGTTACGCTATTGGAGGGCTTGCTGTTGGTGAGCCGCAGAGTGTTATGACAGCAGTATTGGATACTACTTGTCCGATTTTACCAGAGGATAAACCACGCTACCTTATGGGAGTAGGGACACCTGATGATATTTTACAAAGTGTTGCACGTGGTGTTGATATGTTTGATTGTGTTATGCCAACGCGTGCAGGACGTCATGGTTTAGCTTTTACCCGCTTTGGTAGAATTAATTTGCGTAATGCACGTTATGCAGAAGATCCACATCCTCTTGATCCACAGTCACTTTGTCCAGCAGCACATGATTATAGTTGTGCTTATTTGCATCATTTGATCAAATCTGGTGAATCTCTTGGGGGGATGTTGTTGACTTGGAATAATCTTTTTTATTATCAACAACTTATGCAGGGAATTCGTGATGCCATTGAGGAAGGCTGTTATGCTGATTTTTGCGCTGAAACGCGTGCTCTATGGGCACAAGGACGCTAAAATATTAATCGTAATATAGCGCCGCATTTTTTCATTGAATTTATTCTCGCACCTACAAATTTAGTTAAAAATATGAAATTAGAAACATCTTCCAAAATTATAAAATTTCACTATCTTAAAATATAACAGTGCGGTTTTATGAGGGCACATATTCTGTTTCTAATTACTATATAAAAACAGAAACTGTTACTCCGGTACGCGCTACCTGATCCGGAGAAAAACAGTTTTTCTGTTTCTGATGACTGTTTACAGCAACAATGTTAATGAGGCGTTAGCGAACTCTTAAAGAAGTATGAAAATTGTATTTTTATGAGATATTTTGTGTTTTTTATTATTAAAGGTAAATAATGGATTATATACAATCGAACAGATAAATTTTTAGAAAATTAAAATAAAACTAAAATAAGATTACATATTTAAAATGTTATAATTTTATATTGTTATTATTTTTATATATTAATATAAATATTATTTACATAGATTTATATAATATTATTAATATTGTAAAACTAAAAATTTATAGTTTTAATGTAATAAAAATTAAATATTAATCACAATAATTATCATATATTATAAAATATCAATATATATATTGAAACAAAACTTATTATATTTGTTTTCTGCTTTGTTTATAGAATTTATCTGAAAATAATCATAATATATTTACGTGAATATTTTAATTTACAGATAGTGAGTTAGATATCTGATGCGATTCCTCTGTGAGGGAGGGGGAAAGATGCCTAAAAGAGGATATTTAATAAATCTAGAAACCAAGCACTATTATCATGAGAATTTTTAAAAGACTCTATAATAATTTATAAGAATGGCCTAAAGTTGAAATTATAGCTTATCGATTTGGGGGATCTGCATTTAGGTAGCAAAAATAAAGCAACAATAATTGGGGGAGAAATTTTATCTTTGTATCAAGATAATGATGAGATATTGTTCACTTGTTTGAAATGCATTATTCAGCAAATTTTAGAATTATTTATAGGGTATAGTATATCGTTGTAAAAGTTTTCACTGTAAAATTTCAACGGCTGAAAAGAGGAGACAAAGTTTATTATCTGGTAGATCTGATAGAAATAGGTGAATACGTCTATGATCTTGAGGTTTTCAAAGATTTTCCATTAAAGAATCTTACTTAAAACTCCATAAAATGCTTTATATATAAAAATATTTCTAAAACTTTATTGGGGACTATTGGGCATGCGTATAACAATGTTTTGAATTTTTGTTTGTGTGTATTACAGATATTTACAGTTAAAACTCCTATCCAGAAGTGATGATATGAGGGATTCTTATCAACAAAAGGTTCTTGCATTGGGAATTGATTCGAGAATACGACGTTTAATAATTTTAGCTCTTGCCGTGGGCAGTTTTGCTATTGGTACTGCAGAGTTTGTTGCAATGGGGCTACTGCCAGAGATGGCACGAAGTTCCTATGTTGATATTCCTACCGCTGGTCAATATATTTCTGCTTATGCATTAGGAGTTGTGATTGGAGCACCTCTTTTAGCTGTGGCAACAGCTCAGGTATCACGCAAAACTGTTTTGATAGGCTTGATGCTTTTTTATGCCTTAGCAAATATTGCTAGTGCCTTTGTTTCTGATTTTAGCATATTAGTAGTATTACGCTTTCTCAGTGGACTTCCCCATGGAATCTATTTTGGACTTGCGGCTATGGTTGCCTCTTCAATGGTAGAAATGAAAGAACGTTCTAAAGCTGTTGGATATGTTATGCTTGGCTTAACAATTGCAACCGTTTTGGGAGCACCCAGTGCTACTTGGATTGGTCAACTTATTGGTTGGCAGATTGCTTTTGTCCTTGTGGGGATGATCGCTTTATTATGTTGTTTGCTTATTTGGAATTTTTTTCCTTGTGATTCAAGTTTTCCAAAAACGAATCCTTTGCAAGAAATGGGTGCATTAAAGCAAAAGCAGGTGTGGCTTCTTTTGTTGATGGTGTCGGTGGGAGCGTCAGGATTATTTTCTGTTTTCACTTATATCAAGCCAACATTAATGCATATTTCTGGTGTTTCACTTGAGTTGGTACCATTTATTATGCCGTTAGTTGGATTGGGAATGGTGGTAGGAAATCTCTTGGGGCCTAAATTAGCCGTTAAAATTGGTATTTCGCCGATGATATTTTTTTCTATGCTTTGGAGCGTATTTGTTTTTTTTATTTTTTTATTTTTATCCTATGCTCCGTTAACAGCGGCAATAGGATGCTTTTTTGTTGGAACTTCTTTTGCTGCTATGCCTTCTATACAAACAAAAATTATGGATGTTGCCCTACAGGGACAGATTTTGGCAGGAGCATTAATGCAGTCTGCTTTTAATATTGCCAACGCTCTTGGTGCAGAATCTGGAGCATTAGTTTTAAAATTGGGTTATAGTTATGAATATACAGCTGTTTTAGGAAGTGTTCTAACTTTGTGTGGATTAATGGTTTTTTGCGTCTCATGGTATATGGAGAAGCATGCTTAATGTTTTTCATTTTTAAAATGAAGAAGGTATTTTTATATTTATTTAATTATTGGAATGTCCTGTTGGATTTTTTAACATGCAGTAAGAAATGCGCAGCGCTAATGGGATAGCAAAACAAAATAAAAAACCAATGAGCACTACAAGAAGAGTTTTTGCTGCTAAGATCATTCCTATTGTTCCTCCAGGATTAAAGAGTCCGGCAAGATTGGTGATAACTCCGGCTAGAGTTGCACTCAATGCAGCTGAAAATAGTTGTACGGAGGTAAGGGATTCACTGGCACGGAGAGCATCTTCATCATTTGTACATTGTAAAATTCGTGTGAGCAAATGTGGCCATGCTATGCCTGCACTGATTCCAATAGAAAATAGTGCTAAGCAAATAATAAAAATATATTCAAGCGTGGAAACTTCTGTTGGTATGAGCCATAAAAGAATCGCTATGCCTAACAGTTTTAATAGGGGCGAGTATATAATGATGTTGCGAATTTTTTTTGTGGAGACAGCAGCACTTGAGAGGGCTCCACACGTCCACCCTAGGCTCATAAGTGTTGCTATATAACCGGCTATAAGTGGAGCTTGTCCATGAAGTTCTTGAAGAAAAAGTGGTAAATAAAGTTCTATACTGTACACGACTGTTGTCATAACGAGTATTAATGCGTAAACAGGAAAAATTTCAGAAGAGAAAGAAAAGGATTTGCGCGGCAACATAGGATGAAAGCTATATGATTCGATTTTTGCTAAAACAAAGAGAAGACTAAGTCCGATAACTAATCCGCAAATTTTTGCCATTGTTGTGTCCATAGCTCCTCCAACAGAGATGATAAAAATCAATAAGGTGAGTGTGAGAAGCTGGAGAAGAGGGAGGGGGGATGTTGGAACATAGTTTTCATTCTTTTTGGGTAAAATTTTAAAGGCTATGAGTGAGAAGAATATAGCTAATGCGCCAATGATCCAAAAGGATGCTCTCCATAGGCCATAATATACAGAAATTCCTCCGATTGCTGGTCCTAACAAGGTTGATATTCCCCACATTCCAGAGATAACACTTAATGCGTGTGACCATAAAGATGGGCTGAAAACAATACGTACCATGGAATAGGATAGAGATAACAAAGAACCACTTCCCAATCCTTGAATAAAGCGTCCTATTAAAAATAATGGCATAGATGAAGAAATGCTGCACAGGAAAGTGCCTAGGGTAAAGATAAGACCAGAGATAACATAAGCGTTGCGAGGACCTAATTTCCCTAATATTTTTGTTGCAAGTGAAGTACCAAGGAGTGAAGCTGTAATAAAGACAGTCGCCACCCAAGAATAATATTCATTGCCAATATGATTTATAAGGGAAGGTAAAATAGTAATAACAATATAAACATTGGTAGCGTGTAATATAACACCACCTGTAAACGTTAAAAAGCAAAGACCATTTTTACCCAATAAAAGCTCAGACCAGCTCTGTTGTTTCACTGTTTTTTGCTATTTAATAAAAATTTATCCTCTTTTTACTTATAAGGTACTTCTTTGAATTTGCCAAGAGAAATTCAAAGCTCTGTTTAGAGCTTTGAATTTTAATTTAATTAATAACTTAATTGCCCATTGCTTTTTTGAGATTCTCATCAATTTTATCGAGGAAACCTGTTGTAGAAAGCCATTTTTGTTTAGGCCCAATCAAAAGTGCGAGATCTTTAGTCATAAAACCTTCTTCGACGGTTTTAATACAAACTTCTTCCAATGTCGTGGAAAAGTTTTTTAATTTCTCATTGTTATCTAGTTTAGCACGGTGCGCCAGTCCACGTGTCCATGCGAAAATAGATGCAATAGAATTTGTTGATGTTTCTTCGCCTCTTTGATGCTGACGGTAATGGCGTGTTACGGTGCCGTGTGCAGCCTCTGCTTCAACAATTTTACCATCAGGTGTCATGAGAACAGAAGTCATGAGACCAAGAGAACCAAAGCCTTGGGCAACAATATCAGATTGGACATCACCATCATAGTTTTTACATGCCCATACGTATCCACCTGACCACTTTAATGCAGAAGCAACCATATCATCAATAAGACGGTGTTCGTAATATAACTTACGGTTTTCAAATTCAGTTTTAAATTCCATATCGAATATTTCTTGAAAGATATCTTTAAAACGACCATCGTAAGCTTTTAGAATGGTATTTTTTGTTGAAAGATAAACTGGAACATTCCGTTGTAGTCCATAATTAAAGGATGCGCGGGCAAAATCACGAATTGACTCATCAAGGTTATACATAGCCATGGCAACCCCTGCGCTTGGAGCATCAAAAACATCATGTTCAATAACTTGATTGTCATCACCTACAAATTTAATACTTAATTTCCCTTTTCCTGGAAATTTAAAATCTGTTGCCTTGTATTGATCGCCAAAAGCGTGACGTCCTATAATAATTGGCTTTGTCCAGTTAGGAATAAGGCGAGGGACATTTTTACAGATAATGGGTTCGCGAAAAATGACTCCTCCTAAAATATTGCGGATTGTACCATTAGGTGATTTCCACATTTTTTTTAGGTTAAATTCTTTAACGCGTGCCTCATCAGGTGTGATGGTTGCGCATTTTATACCAACCCCATATTCTTTTATAGCATTGGCAGAATCGATTGTTACTTGATCATTGGTTGCATCACGATTTTCGACGGAAAGATCATAATACTTTAGATCAATGTCGAGGTAGGGATGGATTAATTTATCTTTGATATATTTCCAGATGATGCGGGTCATCTCATCCCCATCAAGTTCAACAACGGGGTTTTCTACTTTGATCTTTACCATTAGAAATCCTTTTTCTTTTAAGCGATACTACTTGTATAACACTTTCAAGTTTATAATGAAAAGTAAAAACAAGGGAAAAAAGCATTCAAATATGAACTTTTAGAATATATTATCATAGAGTGTAAAATTTTGTTTGAGGGTTTAATCTTTGAAAAGAAGTGATGTGTTTATAAATCTATAAGTATTCTATGATTGATGAAGAATCTGTTTAATAGATAAGGTAGTTAGATCACCGAGAGACGGGGATTATGCGTTTTTATTATCAGAGATTCCATTTAATAATTTGATCGTATTCTGAATTATAGTTTCTTGATTTGTTGTGTGAGGTGAATAAGCATCTATTTTTTATATTGCTATTTCAACTCTAAGATTACGGTTTGTTTATTTATAAAAAGTTTAATGTGATAACAAAGGCACTGTAATTAGAAATGCTTCATATAAAATGCGTTTGGGATAAACTTCAGTTTTGAAGGTTGGAAAAAACGTATAAATGATGTGGCTGGTTTAATTTAAAAATTAACAGCATACGCAAGAATATGACTTATAAAATTACCGTATCGCGAGCTAGAATACTCTAATTCTTATATTTTATAGATTCTTATTGTTATAACTGTGCGCAGTAAAGCACTATCCTCGAAATGCAACAAAGAAATTAATCACCTAATGATTCTTGTATCCTTTTTACAAAGAGATTCCTTTTAATTTACGAAGAAATTCCTTTTAAAATCTTGTTCTCTCGTTTTTATTTATGCATCCCTCATTTTTAAAAACACAAATAAAATGAATATATTACACATAGAAAAAAGGAGGATGGTACGCCCAAGGGGCGGATAGAGAGTAAATAAAATCAAAGAATTATATCTAATATAAGGGAATTAATGAATCCTGATTCTATTACGTTTTTTTGTCTCTACCCCTAACTTTTTTGGAGCTTTTTTATAGCTTCAAGAGCTAGTCTTTTACGATCTGCACTCTTTGTATAAAGGGATGCCATCTGATCTTCTGTCCAGCCAAAAATTGCTTTGAGTTGTGATACTGTTGCTCCAGAATTAGCTGCGCGTGTTGCGGCTAATTTTCTTAATCCATGCGCCGATTTTTTAATTCTAGCCGCATTACAAGCGTCTCTAAATGCATTCCCAAAGCTTTCTTTGGTGAATTTTTGATTCACTTTACTACAGATAAATGTTTCTTCTCCAATAGGACCAGTTTCAAGTGTTTTTGCTAGTTCCGGTAAAATAGGAAGAAAAACATCTGTTTGGAATTTACTTTTCTCTGTTTTAAGGTGAATGATATTATCTTTGACATCTTTCCAGCCAATGCGAACCGCATCACCACGACGCAAGCCCGTATATAAAAGAACATCAATCCAGACACGTTCATGGGTACCATGATGCCATCTTTGATAATATTTTTCGACATCTTCTTCTGTCCAAACAGGAAATCCCTCTTTGTTTTTGAGGGGGGGTCTTTTTATTCCTAAAGCTGGATTATTTTCCAAAAGACCTTGATCAATCGCCCAATTAAAAAGTCCATTAAGGGCTTTCAGAAAATTTCTAGCCATTGCTGGTGTTTCTTTACGCCGTTCAACACCGGCTATGATATGTTTCTTTTCAATTGCTTGGTATGGAATGTTTCCTATGGTATCACATACCTTCATAAGGATGAGTTCTTTTTGTTTTTGGGTGACTTTAGAAAGGCTATGCCAATTGGAGCTGTTAAAGTATTGTTTAAGTAGCCATGCAAATGACCCTTCAACAAGTTTACCGGTTTTTGATTTAGGAAGTATAAGCCCTTGTAACTCGGCAAGTGCGCTTTTGTAGTTATCAACAAACTCTTGCGTTCC
>NZ_JBHINJ010000074.1:0-1667 GCF_042194855.1 Bartonella sp. CL70QHWL
CACTACCCTCTTTTTCACCACCTATCTTGATTACCTTCGTAGCATCATCCTGCTTAACAAGACTATCTCCTACAACTTTATTAATCTCATTCTGAAGCTCTTTATGAATATTCGTGAATGAATCACCAACACCAGCAAAGGCAGACGCAACATCATCATAGCTCTGCTCTTCAACGGCACTGCCATCTTCTTTGACGATCTTAACTTTGAAGCTTGGAGCTCTCCATTGACCTTCCTTATATTCAGCGCCACCACCTAAATAAGTTGCAACAGTCTTATTCGTATCAAAAAGCTGTGAACCATTCACTGCATCACTTGAATCCGCAGAGATTGCACCATCTTCAAGAAACTTAATTTTGCTATTTTTTCTTTCCGATCCATCTCCATGCTTTGCTACAAAGGCTTTTTCCTTATCACTCCAAGATAAAGAATCCTGCGCTACTCCTTCAGAAACCTCTTTAATCCGTGCATTAACATTCTGAATATTCTCATCAAGCCCTGTAAACGCTGTATCTACACCACTAAAGGAAGCTTCTGTTACCTCACCTTCTGTAGAAACTTTGGATAATTTATAAGTCGGTCCTGTAAACGTACCGCCAACAAATTTTGCATCACCACCAAGGAATTTAGCTACATTCTGAGAAATTGTGTTAATCTGACTACCATTAATCGCATCATGTGAACTATCAGCAATGGTACCATCTTTGACATTATGAAGCGCAACTGGTCCTGCATCCTTACCTTTACCTAAAGTCACACTCGTGTAATCAATGCCGCCATTATCACCATCTTTTTTATCGTAATGCACAACAGCTGAATCATCAGACTGAAGGCTGCTAGAAAGCTTCTCTAAACTTTGATCAAGTTGCTCTTTGTTAACCGCTTCATTACCTCTCACCGCTTCCTTCACACCGGAAAGCGTCCGATCTACTTTGTCCTTATTTGCAATATTGAGTTCTGTACCCTCTGCTTCTTTCCCAATAGTAATAACCTTCGTCTCATCATCCTGCTTGGCAAGACTATCACTCACTACATTCGTCACATCATTATGAACATTCGTGATAGAACTCGCAACACCAGCAAATGCTTCCGATACACTATTGTAAACCTTTTCCTCACCAGTACTACCATCTTCATTGATAGTTTTAAGCTTGAAGGTAGGGGTAACCCATTTTCCATTTTCATAGCCAGCGCCTCCACCAAAATACGTCGCAACTGTTTGATTCATTGAATAAAGTTGGTTGCCAGTAATCGCTTCTGTTGAACCTTTAGAAACTTCTCCATCTAAAAGAAACTTCAATTTGCTACTGCTTCCTTCCGTTCCATGCTTAGCTACAAACGCATTGGCTTCATTACTCCAATTCAAGGAATCCTGTGCGACTCCTTCAGAAACTTCCTTAATCCTCTGATTCACATTCTTGATATTTGTATCAAGTCCTTCAAATGCTGAACCAACATTGGTAAAAGGTTTGGCTGTTATCTTACCATCTTTATCAATCTCCGATAAACTATAGGTTGGCCCTGTAAACGCACCATTATTAAAAGCTGCATTGCCCCCTAAATAAGTAATAACCTTATCATTCGTTTCAAAAAGCTGACTACCCGTTACAGCATCTGTTGATTTAGCGCTAATCTCACCATTTGCTAGAAACGTAATTCTACTGTTT
>NZ_JBHINJ010000075.1:0-1562 GCF_042194855.1 Bartonella sp. CL70QHWL
TGTCACACCAGCAAAAGACTTTTCATGCTTTTCTTTTGCGTTAGAGGTATCATAGCTTTCTGATAGGGTGATATTATTGCCGGCATCCATGTTGACATCACGATCCGCCGAAACAATGGCTGCTTGCATATTTACATCATTGTCAGCAGTAATCTGCACATCTTGGCGTGCCGTGATGTGTGATTGTGTGGAAGTGGTTTCCCATTGATCGCCCGTATCTTTGGCGCTTGCAATTCCAACACCTACAGAAGCACCGCTGTTGCTCTTTTCAAATTGAATGCCAAAGCCTGTGCGTTCTTCCTTTGAGCTTGAGGAATGGCTATTATGACCAACAAGCACATTCACATCACGAGCTGCCGAAAGGTTAATATTCTCACCTGCAAGATCAGAGCCAACAATTTTCACATCTTTTTTCTTGGCAGTGATGTTGATCGTGCCATCCGCATTGAGAGAAGAGCCTTGATGTTCAAAACTCTCTTCATTTTCTGTCTTTCCCTCACTCCCGTATATCGACACAAAGCCCTTGCCTGATCCCACACCAAAACCTGTTTCATGCTCCTCTGAATGGCTTTTATGGTGATCTGTCATGCCATCAATCGTCACACTTTCTCCGCTCACATTGATATCTTGACCGGAAAGAAGATGAGAAGCAGAAATCTTGGCTTCTCCTTGTGCGTCTAACACGATGTTGCCCGTTGCCCCAAGGATAGAGGAGACCGTTGTGGTATGCGATTGAGATGTATCGGACGATTTCTCATGCAAAAAGCCACTTGATGACGATTGTGCTTGCTGATCCAAGTGTTCTTGGGCGCCTTTTATGACAATCTTTCCCCCAGAGTGAATGGTAATATCCGCTTGTTTCTGTTCTCCTGGTGCTTTCTCTCCTGACGTTTCCTCTGCCTTACCGGCTACGAGCGTCGAGGCTAAAACTTCCGTGTTGTTTCCGGAATCAATGGCAATGCCTTCACCCCCTGTTATGCTTGACCCCACAACTTGGCTCACATCCATCTTGTTATGCTCAGATTTGCTGCTACTAAACACCCCACCGTCTTTGTGATACGACATCTCATAATGTAAGCTATCCTCTGCATTATTGATCAGGACATCGTTGCTGGCTTTCAGCCCTACCTTGCCATCAGCCGCAATGGAACTACCTGTAATGCTAAGATCATGCGGTTTGCCATCCTGCCCTGTAATGACCGTGGTATCACCTCCCGATTTTATCGAAGATCCAACCGCATGAGAAGCTTGCATGTCCACTTTCGTGTTTTTGGTGCGAAGATGATACTCCATCTCATCGTTTCTCACCCCTATTGTTATCTCCCCTTGGGCACCAAGACCAACATTGCCCTTGGCATCTATATCGGAAGCAGCAATATGGATATCTTTTCCAGAGAGAACAGTGGTCTCTTTTCCAGAACTTAAATGAGAGCCATTGTGCACGGCGACATGAAAGGTTTGATCCCCGCGATGGCTATTGGCACTGTTGCGTGTGGCATCAATCGAAACATTGCTCTCAGCTTGCAAGAGAAGTTTATCCGTTGCTTGAACATCAGAGCCTA
>NZ_JBHINJ010000076.1:0-1353 GCF_042194855.1 Bartonella sp. CL70QHWL
ACATGATGTGTTTCTTCAATTTCTATTAGGTTAGTGTTTTGTTCACTCATCTTGATTTCCTACATTGCGCGCAATTCCCCCGTGGCGTGAATCACGCTTGTGTTTAAAAGGCTGGTTGGTTGTTAGAAAGTGCTTATACGCTCTGTCTTTTCCTAGGGATATGTTCGGCTTTTCTATTATAACTAATATGTGTGTTGCCTGAAATACATGTGTTACCACATACAACAGCTTCACCACCAATATGAGCTTTTTCACAAATTTTGGCATTGCCGTGAATTTCGGCTATTCCGTAAACTTTTGCATGATTGAAAATGTGTGCATTGGATTCAACACAAGCGTTTCCAAAAACATTAGCATTTCCATAAATACGTGCATTACATGAGATACGTGCTCGTCCAAATACTTGTGCATTCTCATAAATTTGAGCATTACTGCAAACCTTTGCCCTATCCCCAACCCAACAATCGCCCTCATGAGAGAGGTTACCTTCATGCTCTATATAACCGCCTAGGTCACCTTTCTTGACCTTTCCAAAGTTTCTCAGTGCACGGATGCGACGAACTGGTCGACGATAGAGAATGTCTATTTCATCAGTAAGTTCGTATTTTTTTTCCATGGTTTATTTCCTTGATTTGCGTACAATTCACCCGTGGCGTGAATCACGCTTGTGTTTAAAAGTTGGTTTTTCGGTGTTAGAAACGGCTTATGTAGCTTATATCGCTTGCTGAATAGTCACTTTCGTAGATGATTGAATTGCGTCCACGAATTTCAAGATTACCAGAAATATTTACATTATCGAAAATATATACTCCATCTAGAATTTTCATATTTCCGGAAATGTGTGCTTTATCACTTATATAAGCATTTCCATAGACACGGGCATTGCCATAAACATGGCCCAAAACTCGAGCCTCACCATAAATTTGTGCATTGCCGTAAATTTGCGCATCATATTCAACATATGCTTCACCGCAAACTTTTGCATTTTCATAAACACGCGCCCTGCCTGTAATTTCTGCGCGTTCAAATACTTGTGCATTGCCGAAAATCTTAGCGTCACCACAAACCATAGCTTTATGCCAAACCCAACAATCGCCTTCATGCGATAGGTTGTCTTCTTTTTGTATATAGCCACCTAAGTAACCTTTTTTAATATTTCTAAAATCTCTTAATGCACGTATGCGATAAAGTTTTTTACTTTTATCGGTTCTTGCATCATAAAATTCTTTTATTTCATCAGTAAGTTCATATTTCTTTTCCATGATTACTATTTCTTACGTTCTACGATTACGGTGGAGCCACTAATTTTACAATTTCCAGCAATGTTTACACGACAGCAAATATATGCTTGAT
>NZ_JBHINJ010000011.1:0-74309 GCF_042194855.1 Bartonella sp. CL70QHWL
GGAATGCGAGTTTCCATGTTTTATCTCCTTGAATATGCTGGAGATACAATGCCTTTTTGCAAATTATGTTCCAAAAGGGATAAAGAGCCGCTAAAAAGGAATAGGAAAGATCTAAAGTTAAGATCGAGATCATCATGGTGGGGCATTTTCTTTTGAAACTTTTGTTTAAAACGCGTTCATAGAGAGTTTTTGTTGATCATAAAAAAGGGTGTGAAAACGACAAGGTACGCCTATAGGGCTTTATGGGGTCATAATAATATGGATGCTTTTTTGTTTATATTCTTTCATAAATTTGAATTTTTATCTCATGACAATGTCTTGGTCGATAAACATATGATAAGCGTTACGAATGGGAATATATTTATGTTTCATAAATAAAAGCACATTTTGTATAGAGAGCTCTTTCTTTGTGTTTTCGCTATTGTATTCTTTTGACAAATGGTTTTCTTTTTGATTGTATCAAAAAGTTTAAAGAGAGACCTTGTTAGGATATAAAATGTTTCGTTCAACTTTTTTTAAAAATCGTGAAATCTATGGACCTCTTTGTATTGGCTTTGATCCGAGCCATAAAGTTTTGCAATCGTGGAAACTAAGCTTTGATTATAAAGGTCTAAAAGATTTTTGTGATATCCTCTTAACAGCGGTTGTGGGTAAAGTGGGGATGATAAAGCCGCAAGTCGCATTTTTTGAATTATATGGTGTGGAAGGTCTTCAAGCTCTCAAAGAACTGATTGAAAATGCACACGAACAAGGCATATTGGTTCTGGCGGATGTAAAGAGGGGAGATATTGGCTCTACTGCTGAAGCCTATGGTAAAGCTTGGCTGGGTCCAAGCAGTGCGTTCAAAGCTGATGCCATCACAGTTAATCCTTTTTTGGGTTTTGATGCTCTTATTCCTCTGATAAAGGTTGCAGAAGAAACAGGAGCAGGAGTTTTTGTGGTTGTTCAATCCTCTAATCCAGAGGGAAAACAAATACGAAATGCGCTTATTGGTGATCAGACACTCTCTCTTCATCTAGCACAGTGTATTTGTGATTATAATTCTCAGTCTCCGGTTCTCCATCATAATATTGGTCCCATAGGTGCGGTTATAGGAGCGACATTAGGATCTGGATCAAAAGACACAATCGAGCAGTTAAATAATAGTCTGTTTCTCGTTCCGGGTATTGGCGCCCAAGGTGGAACAATGACACAATTAGCAAATCAATTTCCACAAAGACTTTGGCAGAATGTTATTCCCTCTGTATCACGCTCTATTACAGATGTTGGACGAAATATTGTTGATTTAAAAAATGTTATCAATCATTTTGCAGAACAAGCGCAAAGCACACTGATGTCTTGAGGATTTTTGCATCTGTAATAAATCTGAAGAATTTTGAGAGGGAGGGCTTTTGAGGGGGATGTTTCCGATTTATCCAGAATCAACAGTTGCTTTGTGGTTTCGTTCAAAAAGCGCGGATGTCTTTTCATTGAATGTTAAGCGGGCATTTCATGTTGAGCGGGAGGCTATGTTCCTATTGAAAGTACAAATATTTTCAGTAGATTGCCTTAAGGGTAAAGGTTTACATCTTTCAAAAGCAAAAGCTTATGCATATTGTTACCAGTTTCCAGTTGATAAAGTTATTGCAGCGTTTGTTTCTATAAGATAGACACACGTTATCGGTGAATATATATATTGTTGTTAGAGAAAAACATGTCATCAAAACAAGAAAAAACCAAAGCCCGTTTACCCCGTGGTTTTGTGGATCGTACAAGTGCACAGTTGTATGCAACTGAAACAATGATTGCGCAAATTCGTGAAGTTTATGAACTTTACGGTTTTGAAGCACTAGAAACTCCAATTTTTGAATATACAGATGTGCTGGGTAAGTTTTTACCGGATTCAGATCGTCCAAATGCGGGCGTTTTTTCGCTACAAGATGATGATGAGCAATGGATGTCTTTGCGCTATGATCTTACCGCGCCTCTTGCTCGTTATTTTGCCGAGAATTTTGAAGTTTTGCCAAAGCCTTATCGCAGTTATCGTCTTGGCTTTGTTTTTCGCAATGAAAAACCAGGTCCAGGGCGGTTTCGGCAATTTATGCAGTTTGATGCGGATATTGTTGGAACACCAACGGTTGCAGCTGATGCCGAAATTTGCATGATGGCAGCCGATAGTTTGGAAAAACTAGGGTTTCAGCATCATGAATATGCCATTCGTCTGAACAACAGAAAAATTCTCGATTGCGTTTTAGAGAAAATTGGTTTGGGGGGAAATGAGCAGGCTGAAAAGCGCTTAACTGTCTTAAGAGCAATTGATAAACTGGATAAATTTGGTTCTGAAGGGGTGCGTTTGCTTTTGGGAAAAGGGCGTTTGGATGAAAGTGGTGACTTTACAAAAGGGGCGGAGCTTAAGGATAAAGAGATTGAGTGTATTCTTACCTTAACTGCTGCTGGAGCTGAAACAGCAGAAGAAACGCTTGAGGTTCTTAAAGAAGTGGTTGGTGATCATGTTCAAGGGCGTGAGGGAATTCGTGAGCTTGAGGAAATGCAAGCAATTTTTGTCGCAAATGGCATTCAGAATCGTATCAAGATTGATCCATCGGTGGTGCGTGGACTGGATTATTATACAGGTCCTGTTTTTGAGGCTACGTTGCTTTTTGATGTTTTCAATGATGATGGGCAGAAAGTTGTTTTTGGCTCCGTTGGTGGTGGTGGGCGCTATGATGGATTGGTGGCACGCTTTCGTGGTGAAAACATTCCAGCAACAGGTTTTTCAATCGGGGTCTCACGCTTGATCGCTGCTTTGCAAAATCTTGGAAAGTTGCCTATGAAAGAGTCAACAGGGCCGGTTGTTGTGCTGATGATGGATAAAGAGCCAGAGGCGGTTGCTGGTTATCAAAAAATGGTGATGCAGTTGCGTGGTGCCGGAATTCGTGCTGAGCTCTATTTGGGGGCATCGGGGATAAAAGCGCAGATGAAATATGCAGATCGACGCCAAGCGCCTTGTGTGGTTATCCAAGGCTCACAAGAACGTGAGAGTGGAAAAATACAGATCAAAGATTTGATTGAAGGGGCGCGGTTATCTCATGAAATTAAGGATAATCAAACATGGCGTGAAAGTCGACCAGCACAAGTGACGGTTGATGAAGATCAATTGGTCAAAACGGTACAGGATATTTTAGCAGCCCAAAAATGATAATGGTAAAAGTCTTTATACAAGTGATTGTTCGAAATATTTTGGAAATTTGAAACTCAATTTTTTAAATTTGTACTTTGCTCGTTTACACGTGCTGACGCACGCGTTCAAAATCGAGTTTTTGGAGTGCGTGCGGAATAAAAGAGAGATTTTTAAAGAGGTAAATAAGCGCTATTTGCTATAAAATGTGCCCTTCTGAGGATGCAATGATAATGCGTTAAGATGAGCAAAAAAATTTTAACGAAGAAAAAACTCTGAGAAAATTAAAGGGTTTTACGTAACGCTTCTGCAAAAGTTTATAAAAATATTGACAAGTTCATATTGGCTTCATCTTTGAATTCTCATCTATGAGCATCAAATCCTTTGATGTTCTCTTCTTGGACATTACAAAATCTAGTCTTATTGCAAAAGGAGGGAGAACTAGAGCGTTTTATCCTAAAAGACTTTTTAAGCTTCAAAAAACAATGGAATGACTTAAATCGAACAATTTTTTACAGGAGCATGTTTGGATGAATTGTCAGCTGCCATAATGGTAACTTACTGATAATATGTATTATTTCATAAAATCAACTCTTTAATGGAGAAATGAAAATGGTCCAATATGATTTTACTCTGCTCTATGAACGAAATCCCTTTATTCTTGAAAGACCTGAGAATATTGGAAAGTCATTTAAACTTCCTCCTTCAAATTTCGGATTTGAAGATCTTCCGCAAATTACCTTTTCAGGCGCCTCGTCATGTCGGCGTATGATTTTTGGGCTATCATTTAGTGGTATGAAAGCATTTTTTGTGATGTTGTGGCAAGTAGGGAAAATGTTAGATGAGGGGGATGATGTGGATTTATGGTTTGATCAGATAACATTGGATCATGATATTCTTGAGGAATTTTTGACTTGTGATCTTTCAATTCAAGAACCAGAATATCTTAATTTTGAAAGTTTTAAAGAAGGTATCAAAGAATTAGAAAAGAATAAAATTGTAGCGAAGGGGACAAAAAAAGATTGTTATTTCATCAATCCAGATATTTTTGGTCTTCCTGAATGTGATGAAGATTTTGAGTTCGATGAAGAGGAAGAGATAGAAGCACACTTTACGGTAGAATACCCGAATAAACAACTCCTTTAACCGTTTTTCTCTTAGAGAAAAATAAAAGCTTAGAATAAATAGCTATGAGAACAGCAATGAGTCTGTTTATGGTATGTGAATTGGAATGTTTGCGGGATCTGTTTTGATTTAATATTCTCCATGAATGGTTCTTTATGCAGAGCGGTTTTTATGCCATATTTTCTTCTTTTTATGAGACATAAGTTAATTTGAACTGTGCACCTCTTCAAACAAATGTTTGATCTGTATTTTCTTTCTTGATACTTTTGTAAACTTTGCAGTAATGATGTTCATAGCTCTTGTATTTTGGCGCGTTTACGAGAGGTATTTTTACTCTTTTTAATCGTTTATTCATATGCCAATCCCACTTGCTAATGAGCAAGAAAATAGTTTTAAGGGATTCAATATAAGAAGGGATAAAATAAAACAATTTTATGATATTCGGCTCCTCTCATTCAATATGCAAAATTATAAATTATCTTTATAAATCAAAGCATTGTTCGATACAAAGTTTTTCTCAGTATGAGAAATTTAGCATTGATCTTGCATATTTCATCAATACGTTAGTCCTTGATGTTTCTGAGAGAGTTTTGCATGAATTTGCGCATTTGGCAATTGCAACCCCATTTTTTGATAGCGTGCAACAGCTTTTAACTCTTTGATTTTTTAGCTCCACAACGGGTCCAGATTTTTCATCAGCAATTTTTCAAGTTTTTTCAAAGCCGTTAAAGCATGAAATATTTATTGAAAAAATTATTGCTGTAATATTTTTTCACAGAAGGCGCACAATCAACTTATCGTGTCTGCTTTCACGAATAGATGTTGTAAAAAGTAAACGACACAAATCTTCCTCCTCAGGAAATTTGTGTCGTAAAATTTTGTTTAAATAGACGATTGGGGGAATTAGCTTTTCAAGGCTTCTAAAACATGTTGTGGTGAAGAAACTTCATAAGGATCTGTTGCACAATTATCTGAAAAACCTGCTTCTTCGAACCATTGTTCAACCACACCATCATTAATAACAGCTGCATAGCGCCATGATCGCATGCCGAAACCAACATTGTCTTTTGCAACCAGCATACCCATTTTGCGTGTGAATTCACCAGAGCCATCGGGAATTAATTTCACGTTTTTGATATTTTGTGCTTTTCCCCAAGCATTCATGACAAAAGCATCATTGACGGAAAGGCAATAAATTTCATCAATACCCGCTTGTTTAAATTCATCATAGAGTTTTTCAAAATCAGGCAGCTGAAAGGTTGAGCAAGTAGGGGTAAAAGCTCCAGGAAGAGAAAAAAGAATAACACGCTTTCCTTTAAAGTAAGCATCGCTGTTAACTTCTTGCCACCGATAAGGATTGTCTCCAGCCATTGATTCATCGCGTACGCGTGTGTGGAATGTTACATTGGGAACTGTTTTTTTCATCATCATGATGCTCCTGTATTCTTTTACGAAAATTTTGTTTTAAAACAGCCTTCGTATTTAAAAACATATGGCAAAAAGCGTTTTAAACAAAAGGGCTTCTTTAAAAATTCTTACTTCTAACGAGTGTGCAAATATTTCACACTTCCGTCAAGTAGAATTAATGGTCGACTTTGGATACTCTTCACCTTAAAATTATAGGAAAGAATATAAAGGTATTGATATGACCATAAAGACAGTTTTGACCACGGCTTTTGAGGGGCAAAAACCGGGAACGTCTGGTTTGCGCAAAAAAGTGTCTGTTTTTCAACAACCCCATTATGTAGAAAACTTTATACAGTCTCTTTTTGATAACATTGGGCCTCTTGAAGGAAAAATGTTGATTCTTGGGGGAGATGGGCGCACTTTTAATCGTACTCTTCTTCAGATTGTGTTGAAGATGGCGGCGGCGCATGGTGTTTCTTGTATTAAAATGGGAAGGGGCGGTATTCTTTCTACACCTGCTGTTTCGCATCTTATTCGTAAAACTCATGCCCATGGTGGACTTATTCTTTCTGCAAGCCATAATCCTGGTGGTCCAGAGGGAGATTGTGGTATCAAATACAATGTTTCCAATGGTGGACCGGCTCCTAATTCTTTATGTGATGCTATTTTTGCAACATCGCAACGTCTTTCCTTTTATAAAATTCTTGAAGCACCAGATATTGATTTAGATAGGCAAGGTACGGTCTTTATGGGAGCCATGCGGATTGATATTATCGATCCTGTCGCTGATTATGTTTCTTTGATGCAGGAGCTTTTTGATTTTGACTGTATTGCTAAGGCCGTTGCTCGAGGTCTTACTTTACGGTTTGATGCCATGCATGCGGTAACAGGGCCTTATGCTCATGAAATTTTTGAAAAATGCTTAGGATTTTCTGAAGGGACAGTGGTTAATGGTATTCCTTTGCCAGATTTTGGAGGCGGTCATCCAGATCCCAATTTAGTTTATGCCAAGGCTCTTTATGATTTATTGATGTCAGAGCAAGGACCAGATCTTGGCGCAGCCTCTGATGGTGATGGAGATCGTAACCTCATTATTGGTCGTGGGCAATTTGTCTCGCCTTCGGATTCTTTGGCTATTATGGCTGAACATGCACACCTTATTAAAGGATATCGAAAAGGTGTTGTAGGGATAGCGCGTTCTATGCCAACGGGGCGTGCTGCTGATTTAGTTGCGGAAAAACACGGATTAAACTTTTTTGAAACGCCAACGGGATGGAAGTTTTTTGGAACCCTTTTGGATGCGGGGAAAGTAACCTTTTGTGGTGAAGAAAGCTTTGGAACGGGCTCTCATCACATCCGCGAAAAAGATGGTTTATGGGCTGTCCTATTTTGGTTAAATCTTTTAGCGGTAACAGAAAAAACTGTCGCACAGATTGTTCAACAGCATTGGTCCACCTATGGGCGTTTTTACACGTTACGGCATGATTATGAAGAAGTCGAAGCAGATAAAGCTTTGGCATTACTAGAGTATTTGCGTGCGCACTTACCACATGCAGGAACTGAAATTGCTGGATTTTTCGTCAAAAAAGCAGATGATTTTACATATCATGATCCTGTTGATCAGAGCGTTAGCACGCGGCAAGGTATACGTATTTTTTTCGAGAATGGAGCACGGTTGGTGGTTCGTTTGTCGGGAACAGGGACGCTAGGTGCTACTTTACGACTTTATTTGGAACAGTATGAAAGTGATCCGCGCAAACACAATTTTAATCCGCAAGAAGTTCTCCAACCTTTGCAACAGGTGGCACTAAAACTGTTAAACATACAACAAGCATTGGGGCGAGATCGTCCTGATATTATCACCTAAGATCATTGGAATGTTTTTTTGTAAAGGTATGATGATTGATCACATGGATGTGATTTTAGGGGCGTGATTTTATGTGCCATAAGCCAGAGCTTAACTCTATTTTTAGGCGAGAATTGTTTTTTCCTCTCTTACATATCAATCGGATTCCTAAAACTGCCGGATTCTTAAAACTAAATGCTGTAGGAAATTATAATCGAGCATAATCGGAGCATTTATGTCCAATGGGTTTGCTCAATGGCTTGATAGAAATTTTTGTTTAATAGGGGAATGTTTCTCATACAAAACAAAATACGATCATTGTTGCACATTTCATATGTTTGTTTTAAAGAAGCTTCTCTCTCAAGACGCTAAAAACGCATCTTATGCGTGTTGCTTTGAAAGGGATAACCGGCCATCCATTGAGCAGCATCATTTTTACGCTTATGAGAGAGTAAGACGGCACCATCATTCACTTTGCCCGCTTTCAATGTTGGCTCTTATATTTGAGAGTGTTTAGTATTTTGGATAATCGTTTTACACGGATTTTCCTACTTGTAACATGCAAACAAAAGGCTTTGGTTGTTTCAATGTAAAAGGGGTTGAGAGAATCTCAGCTTATTTATCGGCTCTCATTCAATATACAAAACCATTAACTATGATCATAAATTAGTTTGTTCTCTAACATTATGAATGCTTTACTTAAATAAAAGGTCAAGTTGAGGCTATCATTTTCTTGTTTCTCAGTTTTTAGCTCTTTGGAAGCGTTTTTATTCAGAGATGTTCCTTTTCTAATTGTTTTTTATTCATTCGTTAATTGTATTGCTGATGTGTAAGAAAATGATTTTGATTAATTTATTAGAGAGAATGAAGTGAGTAAATTTTATGATATGCGGGGGCTCATTTAAGTTATATAATGATCAATCATTTTTATAAACTCATGTATGGTGTGTGATGATAGCATTCATGAACACAGTTGGCAGATGAGGATTGAAACAAAGGGAAATGTTTTTCTAAAATAATGGACAATAAGCACTTCTTGCTTTATGACCAGTCATAATGAATGATTTTTCTTTTAATAAGGGGAATTTATGACCCAATATCCCAAATGTCCTCGTTGTGATTGTCTTTATACTTATGAAGATGGTGAAAATTTTGTGTGTCCTGAATGCGCACATGAATGGCCGCAAAAAAACGATGATACGGTTCTTGTCAATACTGTTTATGATGCCAATGGTCAGATTTTAACAAACGGAGATACCGTTATGGTGATAAAAGATCTGAAAGTAAAAGGCGCTTCATCTGTTTTAAAAGGTGGTACTAAGGTAAAGAATATTCGCTTGGTGGATGGAGATCATAATATTGATTGCAAAATTCCAGGGATTGGTCAGATGAGTTTAAAGTCGGAGTTTGTGAAAAAAGTTTAAGCATTTGTCCTCTTGCAATTGTTTTTGGATTTCGTTGGTTTTCTATTTTTACATTCTTCTCTAATTGGGCATATTTTCCTCCAGTGGCTTCTTTTCTTGTTTCATAGATTACACCAATCAGATAGAAGCAATATGTTTTCCTTTATTGCAAAGCCATGTATCGCAGAGAAATAGCGACTCTGTCTTTTTCTTTTAATATGCGGTATGGGGGACTGGATGTTGACTCACAAGCAACAATAAAAGTATGCGCTTTATGAGAAGAACAATACCGTAAAGTAGACAAACTTATTCCTGCTGAATTGAAAAAATATTCTCATTTTTTGTATCAGATAATTTTTCAAACAACCATAATAGATCTGGCTTCAATGTATTTATTTTTTACAGGTAGTTATATTTTTGCGTCATGTTTATGGAAATGAGATTGAAAATGATAGGGGGGGAATTCTTGATTTTAAGAATGGAAAAAGGACGCTATGATCTTGATAAGGTCTTATTGCCATGCATTTTCCAGCTCTTAGTACTGCAACAGTCTCTTATAAAAGTGTACATAAGAGCTATTAAAAATAGTTTTTGTTATTATCCAGTTTGTGCTGTG
Organism: Bartonella sp. CL70QHWL; assembly: GCF_042194855.1. Taxonomy (NCBI): domain Bacteria; kingdom Pseudomonadati; phylum Pseudomonadota; class Alphaproteobacteria; order Hyphomicrobiales; family Bartonellaceae; genus Bartonella; species Bartonella sp. CL70QHWL. The sequence goes on from NZ_JBHINJ010000011.1 coordinate 9,555, forward strand.
TAAGCGGACGATTTTGATTGATGCAATAAAAACAGAATTGAAATAAGAAGAATGTCAGAATTCTCATTGCAAGTTGCAAAATGTGATCTTTGTCGAGTGGCTGAAACAACATATTGATTTATAATAGTAAATTAGCGTTATTCATATTGAATTAGAACCCCGAATAACGTGGGATTCTCTCATTTCAAATCTGTTTCATGTTGAATCAATTAAAATCACTTGCTTGCACACCACAAGCGGGGCTGGTGTGTGGGTAAAAATGAGGAAAGAAAGGATTAAAATGACTCTTATGAATCGTCTTAATGAAAGAGCTGTCGCATCATTAGGGGCTGGCAGATATGATGATGGTGCCGGCTTGCTACAAGGAGTATTTTGCGTGATTTGTCGTTGGAAGCACTGAGAAAGATAGAGCAAATGAGCACTCTATCTTACAATGTTTTCTTTTTTGAGTTTTCTTTTTTTGTAACGAGGTCGTGTTTTCCTCGTTAAAATTGCATGACAAGATTATAAAACAAAATAAATTTAAAGTGCACACCCATGCATTGTACTTCTGTGTACGATTGGTTTGTTGAAATAACTTATGCTTCTTAAAGGGGGCTTTGAAATCTTTTTAAGGCATATGTGGAGGTGAAAGGTGAGTGAAGGTATCATTATTGGACAGATTTTTTTAACAGTACTCTATCTTTATGGCTGCATAGCTTACTTCTAAAATTTCAGGAATAAAATGACGTAAGATCTTTACATTCCATGTTTGAGCACTGTTGAAGAGGGGCAATCGGTGTGGTTATTTTATCTATTGAAGTCAATATTTATTGTGGCATGGCTTCAACGCCTAAAACTTCAGGGATAAAATGACGTAAAAGGTTTTCAATACCATGTTTGAGAGTTGCCGTTGAAGAGGGACATCCAGCGCAGGATCCCCGCATATTGAGATAAACAATACCATTTTCAAATCCGCGAAAAGTAATGTCTCCACCATCATTGGCAACCGCTGGGCGGATACGTGTTTCAAGCAGATCTTTAATGGTTAAGACAATATCAGCATCTTTTTCGTCATAAAATTCTTCGTTAAGGTCATGGGTTTGTGCTTGTGTTGTAGCGTTGGTGGTGATCACTGGCTCATTGGATAGAAAATGTTCCATGATTGTGCCTAAAATGACGGGCTTGAGATGTTGCCATTCCCCTTCTTTTTTGCTTACGGTGATAAAATCATAGCCTAAAAAAACACCATTGATATTGGGAATATTAAACAGTTTAGCCGCCAAAGGTGAGTTTTTAGCTGCTTCTTCAGGGTCACGAAATTCTAATACGCCCTCAGAAAGAACCACGCGTCCTGGCAAGAATTTAAGAGTTGCAGGGTTTGGGGTGGTTTCAGTTTGAATAAACATAGATTCTCCTTTTATAATGAAGGATTGGGAAGATCTTACATTGTAGAATATTATATTTTTTAGGCAATAGATCTAATATCTTCATCGGCAAGATTGCTAGGAATAACAATGACAGGGATTGAAAAAGCTGTTCCTTTATTCCCGATTAATTGAACAAGGGGTCCTGGTCCTTCTGTATGTCCACTGGCTGCTAAAACAATTAGTGCAATCCTTTTATCTTCGTCGATCAGTTTGGAAATCTCATCAATTTTTTTTCCTTCACGCACCACTATTTCTGTTTCAAGCGCATGGGTGGTGCGGACTTCACTGGCAATGTCTCCTAATATTTTATGAGCACTTTGCTTTGATTCTGTGCGCATAACGTTGTTTACACCCAGAAAATGTTGAAATTCTACACTATCAACGACACAAAGTAATACCAATGTTCTACTGGTGTTTTGGGCATGTTGTGCGGCAAACGCAACGGCACGCCGACACTCTGGTGTTTCATCGATAATGACTAAGTTTTTTTTCTTTGGTTCTTTTTTCGGATTTTTGGGTTTGGAAATCATGCACTTTCTCTATTTTGTACAAACGATTTTTTTGCTCTCTACAGTTTTTAGTTTTATTATTTTTATGTATCGTGCAAAAATCCAATAATTTCACGAATTTTTTTCATATTTTCTTCTGCGAGCATACTAGCACGTTTAGCGCCATCATGCAAAACAGAGTCGATATAATCACTTTCTTGATGAAGTCGACGTAATTCTTCTGTTATAGGGGCAAGCTTATGGACAACAAGGTCGGCTAGAGCTGTTTTAAAATGCGAAAATTGTTGACCAGAAAATTCTAAAAGAATCTTTTCTTTGCTAACTTTGGCAAAGGCAGCATAAATACCAAGCAGGTTGTCCACTTCTGGTCGTTCTTTTAAAGCGGTGAGGGTATCGGGAAGAGGAGCCGAATCCGTTTTGGCTTTGCGTATTTTTTTTGCGATAAGATCAGCATCATCGGTCAAATTAATGCGTGAAAAATCTGAAGGATCTGATTTTGACATTTTTTTCGTTCCATCGCGCAAAGACATAACGCGTGTGGCTGTTGTTCCAATAAGCGCCTCTGGGAGGGGAAAAAAGCCTTGTCTTTTTTCTTCATCTGTTTGCATAGAGATACCAAAATTTAATTCGGCAATACGCTGTGCATAGTCGTTGTTAAATTTTTGTGCAATATCGCGTGTGAGTTCAACATGCTGTTTTTGATCTTCGCCTACTGGAACATGCGTTGCACGATAGACTAAAATATCAGCGGCCATCAAAGTGGGATAGGCAAAAAGCCCTAGGGATGCTTTTTCGCGATCTTTTCCTGCTTTATCTTTAAATTGTGTCATGCGTTGAAGCCAGCCAATACGGGCAACACAATTAAAAATCCAGGCGAGTTCAGCATGTTGAAAAACACGTGATTGGTTAAAAATAATGTGTTTTTGAGGATCAATACCGGAGGCTAAAAAGGCTGCTGTCACTGTTTTGGTGGATTCGCGTAAAGTAAGGGGATCTGGGTTGACTGTGAGCGCATGCATATCCACAACACAATAGAGGCAGTGATGAGAGTTTTGCAGTTCAACCCAACGCTGAATGGCTCCAAGATAATTGCCAAGATGTAAATGACCACTCGGTTGTACGCCGGAAAAGACAAGTGGTGTGAAGGTATCCATAGGAGTGCTCTTTCTTCAATTAAGGTTATTCATTTTATTTTTTTGACAAAGTATAGATATTATGAGCGTTTTTTCAAATTTTTAAGCGTGTGAAAAAAGGAACGGGTGTTGAATAAAAAATAGGCACTAAAATAGATCAAAAATATGCCAATCATGATCCCAGCTAAGGTGATCGCGCGCAAGAAAAATGATGCTTGTGAGGATAAAGGAAAAGACAAAAAACCAAACACATTCAATCCGTAATAGAGGGCTAGTGCACTCAAAAGAGTTGCCATCATGAGACATAATATTCGCTTTATCAGTTGGAAGTCGTATTTCCAATAACCGCGTTTGATAAGGACACTCCACAGCAACAGTGTGTTGGCCCATCCAGAGGTAATTTCAGCAATAACAATGCCTCGTGCAGATAGAATAGGAAATAATGTTAAGGCGAGACTGATATTGATGAAAACGCAAATACCTGTAAAAATCATCGGTGTTTTGGTATCTTCATGGGCAAAAAAATTAGGAATAAAGACCTTAATAAGAACAAAAGCTGGAAGTCCTAATCCATAAAGTTCTAGTAATTGTGCAACATGGTGTGTTGATTGACTGGTAAATTGTCCTCGCTCAAAGAGCAAACTGACAATGGGAGTGGAGAGCAGCAAAAAAGCAATGGATGCTGGAAGTGTTAACAACAATGTTAATTCAATAGAGCGATTTTGTAAATGGTGGGTTTCTTTATGCTTTTTGCTCCGCAAAGCGCGTGTTAATTCTGGTAAAAGAACGGTTGCAACGGCAATGGCGATTACGCCTAAAGGCAATTGGTAAAGACGATCAGCGTACATCAAAGAAGAGACAGCACCCGATTGGCTAGAAGCAATGTTGGTATTAATGAGCAAATTGATTTGTGTGATGCCACCCGTAATGGCTGCTGGGAATGCTAAAGTTAATAGCTTGCGAACATTAGGACTTAAATGGGGCTGGCGGAAGGAAATTTTCATTCCACTTTGACGCAAAGCAAGGGCAATTAAGGTGAGTTGAAGAAGCCCTGCTGCCAATACACCCCAAGAGAGATTTAAGCCAATATGCCAAGCGTCAAGTTTATAGATCCAAGCATAGGCAAGCACACCAATCAAAATAATGTTTAAAAAGAGTGGGGCAATGGCGGCAATAAAATAGCGTCGCAGCGCATTAAGCATGCCCCCCATCATGGCAGCAAGTGACATACAGGTTAAATAGGGAAACATGATCGCAGTAAAGTGAATGGTAGCGTTAAATTTTGTTGCATCTTCGGTAAAACCTGGGGCAATAATGGTTCGTACCAAAAAAGGCATACTCAGTTCCATCGCAATCGTTAACAGTAAGAGCAGCGAAAAGAGAACGCCAAAGACTTCTTCTGCAAATTTGCATGCCGTTTCGTGACCTTCTTCAGTGATTTTTTTTGCAAAAAGAGGAATGAAAGCAGCGTTAAAGGCACCTTCAGCAAAAAAACGACGAAATGTGTTGGGAAAACGAAAAGCAGCGTTAAAGGCATCAGAAACAGGACCTGTCCCTAGGGCTGCTGCCATAAGCATTTCGCGTACGAAGCCAAAAATACGGCTCATAAGGGTTCCGGAAGCAACTGTTGCAATTTTTTTAATCAATGTCATAAAGATATATCAACTTTGTTGTAAAAGAGAAGCGATGACAGGAGAAATAAACCGTTTTAAATCGTAAAAATCTGATCTCTATCCTAATTAAGGATACTTTTGGAAAGCGTTTTACGACGGTGTTTATCTCTCTGTCAACAATGGTGCTTGAAGACTTTTTTATGCTCCTTGTTTACTGTTGCATTAAAATTTTTATTGTTGCCATAAAATAATTAAAATTTCTTTTTCAAACTGAAATATGGGAGCGACATCATAACAGTTTGAAGGGACATATAAGGATATATAATGATAATTTCTCTTTATGTTTTGATGTCGTGAATAATGCAACCCAATACCTTACTGTTTTACGTGAGGGGCATGACCCTATTTAAAGAACGCAAATAAAATAAAAGCATGAAACAATGTGCAATTTCCATTATTTAAAAAACAGCGCTTTAGATGTTTTAAAAAGTCGTAAGGTTGAGCTAAAAGGTGATGGTAAAGCTGGTGATTGGTTTTCACTTTTACGGCTTTATGTTCTCTCCAAATTTGGCTGCCTTTTCGTTTTAGAGATTACATAAACAAAAGGATAGGAAGACGTGATCTTTCAACAGCATTTTGTCTGTTTTTAGCACGACAGGTAATGAAAGTGATTCATTATCATTTTCAAAAATGATTGATCCTTTTATTTTTCCTGTTCAGGTTTCTTTTCACAGTTGATGAGGATAAAATCTGAGAAAATAAGATAAAATTGCTCTCTCATGGTTTCCATTCTCGTTGAGGTCGATTGATTTGCCGATGAAGGCAGGGGGGGTAAAGGCTATCATTTTTACCAGAGAGGGTAAAAAAGTTAAAGTTTATGGACCCTTTAGATATTCATTGCCATTGCTTTTGTGTGCTCTGTTTTGTGAGGTTGAATATTTTCTTGTCTTTTAGGACTCTGATTGACGTTTTCTGTCATTTTTTGCACTTTAATTGCTTCTTTATCAAGAGTGTTGGAACATTTTTTTTCATTATTTTTCTTTATAGATTGATGTTGGATAGATTGATACTGGTTTGGTGCTAAGCGCTCATCGAATTTATGGTTATAAAAATACATGGGTTGTATATGCTGTTCTATCTCTTTTATCTGCTTGATTATTTCCATGATCTCTTTTGCTTTAACGGTTGATGTACCAAGACTCTTCGCAAGTTTTTCAGGATTATTTTCCTTTATAGCTTCATGCTCGCTTGAGGATAAGCGCTCATTGATTTTTTTGATATAAGTCCTTATCTCCCCCCTTAATTCAGGAGAGTTTGATAAAGTTTCTTGCTGTTGTGCTTTTGACAAGGAAAAGAGATTTTTCATCCAAGCCTCAGGAATTTTTACCGACTGTTCACACCGCCTTTGTTTTTCATGATGGGTATGGAGAATGTCTCTTTCTGTTTGTTTAAAAATATTGATATAACGATCAATGGCTCTACAGAGGGGCAAAATATTTGCTTCAGCATGGGCACGCGCGTTGTTTTTTATGCCAAATACATTGCTACCAGAAAGCTTAGAAATAGATTGGGGAGAGGTGGTAATTTGATAGGTGAGCTGTTCTCCTTCAGTATGATTTTCATGGATCATCTCAATTCTTTCCTGCAAAATATGACGATTGCCATAAATGATTTGACACAAAGTTTCGATTTCTTTTCTTCTTGCTTGAATGGATGCGTTGTTTTTTATCCTTGTGGCAATTTCATTGTTGGTAAGGGGGGCTATTGTTTCTGCGGGGATAAGCACTTCTTGCTGGTTTTGAACTTTTGGTGCTGTAAAGGAGAGGGCGTCACCGATTTTTAATGTCTGTATTTGCTCTGGGGTGAGATCTTTTTTATTTCCCAAGATGAAAATCCCGTTGGCATCAAGCATGAAGCCATTGGGTCCACTGCCTCTGTAGAAGCCTTTATAGGTATGACCTTCTTTTGCTGTTATAATAAGATGATTATGAAGACTCTCAAATCCGATATGTTTCATATTGTCCATGAATTCTTTTAAAATAAGTATTTTTTCTGGATTTGAGATATCTTCAAGCAGATGCTTCATCTCTTCCTTATCGTTATGTTTTAGCGATGCAATGCTGGCAAGATTCATGCGTTTTTCTGTTACAAGAGAAAAGTCGAGTGTGTGGCCAGCAACTTGCCCAAGTTTTTCAAAAAACATTCGTTGTGTGCGTCCATTACCTTCTCTGAAGGGATGCGTATAGTTGAGCTGTATCAACATTTCAGTGACATGTTCAATAAATGTTTCGCGGGTTAAGCCTTTTAAACTATTCGTTTCAGCAAGTATTTTATCTAAATTTTCTAGTCCCTCTTGTATCTGTTTTGCTGAGGCAAAAGAAATCCCAGCTTTTTTCATCATTGGCATATAAGCAACGGTACCATCTTCAAATGTAAATGGTTTTTCGCGTGTTTGTCCGGCCCATTCAAAAGTATTTTTAAATAGGGTGTGATGAATATATTGGAGATATGTGGAAGTTAGTTTTTGCGGTGGCGCTTCTTGGCGTAGATGAATGATTGCTTTTGTTGTATCATGGGCACATTGCACTTTTAATTTTTTATAGTCGTTTATTCCATATTTATTTTTTAAGGTGATACTATTAGGGCAAAAGAAATTACGGTACATTGTCTTATTTTCTTCGGTTTGAGGCGATGAGGATAATTTCTCCTGTAAGGTGAGAGGGACGGTGTCCGTTTTTTTTGTACCAGTGTCCCAGTATGCCATTGCTTTTTTTGGGGGCTGTTTCATTCTTTCTTGATGATCAGAGCGTTTTTCCTTTGTCATTTGGACAGATATTGGATTATTTGTCGCTGTATTGCTGGTCTGTAAAATGTTTTTTTGGAAATCTTTTTGCATTTGCCTCATAGAGGAAGCAGATTGAGCAATTGGTTTGGTCATTTGTTCTTGCAAATTTTCGGGCATAACTTCAATGCTGTTATGTAAAGCATGAGAGGCACTCCATGGTGAAAAATGGGCTTTTTCTTTTTTCTTTGTTTGAATGGATGCGTTGTCTTTGCTCTTTTCAGTTATTTCATCGTTTGTGAGAACGGCTCTTTTTTTTCTGGAAGCAATGTTTTTTTCTGGGTTTTGAGTTTTGGGCGCTGTAAAGGAGAGGGCGTCACCGATTTTTAATGTCTGTATTTGCTCTGGGGTGAGATCTTTTTTATTTCCTAAGATGAAAGTCCCGTTGGCATCAAGCATGAAGCCATTGGGTCCACTGCCTCTGTAGGTACCATGATAGATTTCTCCTTCTTTTGCGACGACAGTGAGATAATAATTTTTTTCATCCAATCCAAGCTTTCTCATAGAGTTGGTAAATTCTTGTAAAATGAGCAATTTTTCTGGATTTGAGATATCCTCAAGCAGATGCTTCATAGGCTCTGGGTTGCTATGTTCCATGGCAGCGGCGCGGACAAAGTCTTTACGTTTTTTGCTCACAAGAGAAAAGTCTAGCTCATGTCCTGCTGCTTGAGCGAGTTTTTCAACAAACAGTCTCTTTGTGCGCCTATTGCCCTCTCTGAAAGGATGCAAGTGGTGCAAATATATCATTATTCCAGCGGCTTGTTCAACGAATTCTTCGCGCGTTAAGCCTTGTAAATTATTCTTTTCAGCAAGCGTTTTATCTAACTTTTCTAGTCCCTCCTGTATTTTTTTGCCAATCGCAAAAGATTTTGTAAATTCTTTTCTTTTCAAAATGGGCATAGAAGCAACAGTGCCATCTTCAAATGTAAAAGGCTCTTCGCGTGTGTGTCCGGCCCATTCAAATGCACGGGAAAAGAGGCGTTGATGAAGGTATTTTAGATAAGAGGCATTAAACTGCTCTGGTAGAGGTTCTTGATGCAGTTTTATCATTTCTTTTTTTACATCATTAGAACAGCGTTCTTTTAATATTTCTTTATCTTTGATGCGGTATTTATTTTTAAGCACTTTGCTATTGGGGTAGAAAAAATTTTGCGCTTCTTCATTGATTTGCTTTGAAATGGCTGCATTAATTACAGAGTGTTGTTCTTGCAATTCTTCCTGTGTAGAGGAGGCACAATGTTCTGTGTTTTCTTTCATGCATATTTCCTTTCAAATGGTAACATTATTTTTTGAAATCTTCTTTGTTTACATTTTTTGCCTTATGTTATTTTCATAGCGTTTTCTTCAAAGAAGAATGCCTATTTGAATGATTGAAAAAATTGACCTTATTCGCATGGAACAAAGTTAAAGTTTGTAATTTTTATGAAGTATTATCGTGAAATTTTATCAATGAATTCTGTAAAATAATGGGGTGTCTTATTCAAAGTTTTCTGTATTTCACACACCGTCTTTGATGCAATCTTGGCAAGATAATTGCACCAAAGTTTTGGATAAAAAGCCAACAATTGTGAGATTTATCACGACAAAGCCATTGCTTTTGATGTTTCGGCTCTGCGCGGTCGAACTTGCGGCTGGTCTTCTTGTCTAGAAGTTTCTGTAACCTCTTTATGCCGCTTTGCTGTTGAGCGTTCAGGCAGCTTCAGGGGCTGCGATAAGCTTTGCTGCTTTTGTAATTTTTTATCGAGATCGGTAGGTGGTTGATAACGTTTTTGTTGTTCTGCCTGATGGTTTTGCACAATGGTTTCTCTTAACTGTTTTATTGTATCAGCATAGTCCTTAATGGCGGTACAAAGGGTAGGGATATTTTCTTCAGCGGCTTTGCGTGCTCCGTTTTTTATGCCAAGGGTTTTTCTACCAGCAAGTGGAGCAAAAGATGTAGAATCCTTTTCAATTTGAAATACAAGCTCTTCTCCCATCTCTGGAATTTTGTGCATATCTTCCATTCTATATTGTAAAATAAATGGATCATCATAAACAATTTGGCACCAATATTGGATCTCTCTTTGACCATATTGAACCGATGGATCTTGTTGAACTCTGCGGGCAATTTCCTGATTTGAGAGAGGCTTTATTTTCTTTTCTGAATTGAGCGAATTTTGTAAATGTTGATTTATTGGATCTTTCTCTTGTGCTTGTCGCTGATGTTGTTGTTCCGTGTGAGAACCTTGTGAAATATTTTCACTTTTTGTATATTTTGAAGTATATATATAACCGTTAATAGCAGCACATAGGGTAGGAAGAGTTTCTTCAGCTTGTTTGCGCGCGTTATTTTTTATGCCGAGAACTTTTCTACCAGCAAGCTTAGAAATAGACTTAGGCTGTTCTGTAATATCCCATAAGAGCTGTTCTCCCATATTGGGGTTTTCTTTGATTGCTTCTATTCTTTCTTCTAAAATAAGCCTGTTGCCATAAACCTTTTCGCACAAAAATCGTATTTCTTCTTGATATGCTACGAGTAACAGCTCTCTTTCCATTGTATTAATAGATGATTTTTGTCCGTGAGACGGTTTTGGTTGTTCAATTGCTGTGTGTGGAGAGGCAGGTTTTGGGACGATAGTATCGCTTTGTTTTCTGTTTCCCATACGGAGCGGTTTTCTTGAAGGAGGGACGGCATATGTTCCACTGTCTTGTGATGATGAACTGCTTTGCTGTCTGACTTTCATATGTGATGGTGTTTTGGGTCTAACACTTGGGTCGTATGTTTCAGGATTTTGGATTTTTGTACCGTTTTGCACTCTGTCTCTCATGCGTGGCGATGTTTGCGAAGTAGGCGTTGCATAGAGGAGTTCTCTCTCTTGAACCGTTGTTTTGTTTTGTTCTCTATCTTTTGCACGTGGTGGTCTTTGTGGAGCTGCTTTTGTGTGCGGAGAGGAGTTTTCTTGGATTTGTGAGCTGGGGATTTTTGTGCCGGTTTGTGCTTTTTCCCTCATGCGTGGGGGTGTTTGCGAAGTAGGCGTTGCATAGAGGAGTTCTCTCTCTTGAGCTGTTGTTTTGTTTTGTTCTCTATCTTTTGCACGTGGTGGTCTTTGTGGAGGCGTTTTTGTGTGCGGAGAGGAGCGTTCTTGGATTTGTGAGCTGGGTTGTAGATTTTCTTTTGTGCGTGGGGGTTTGGGCGGAGCTACTTTTGTTTGTAGAGGAGGTATCTCTTGGGTTTTGGTGCTGGGGATTTTAGCGCTGGAGGGCATTGTGCTGGTTTGAGTGTTTGCTCTCATGCGGGGGGGGGGCGGTGGCGCAACCTTTGGGTGGGGGGATAAATTTTCTGGGCGTTTTTCTACAGTTGGTTTTGGCAAATTTTGAGAAACTTGGGAAGGAGGGGTTCTGGTGGGGGATTGTTCAGCCGGTTGTTGAAATTTTTCCATCATTTCGGTGATAAAAGGGGAGGGATTTCTTTTTTTCATGCATGTTCCTTTCAAACTCTTCCAATATTGTTTTTAAATACTATTTAAAAACGTACGTTGGTTTTTATTCTGTTTTATGCTTTTTTACTCGGTCTTTACGAGAGCAGATATCAAACTGAATGGTTTCACAAGATGGGGCTTTCTTGGCTCAGATCATAATCATTTTCTAAAGATTGTTTTCTCCAGTGTTTGGGTTAAGGGACGGAAAAATAAATTTTGTATCAATTTTCTCTCTTTCTTGGCGCAAACACCCCTGTTCTGTGTTGCGCCAAGATGTTAGATTTAATGTGAAAACTTATGTCCTGTTTAGCTGGCAAAAGCCATCGCTTTTGGGGCGGTAGTTTTGCGAGGACGAATATCTGTTTCTCTTTGTTGCGTAGAGGTTGTTGCTTCTTCATGCGTTACTATTGAAGGCTCGGGGCGTTGAGCAGACTGTGAGACGCTTTGTTGTTGATGCAAGTTTTGCGATCTCTCAGAAGATGCTTCATTGTGTTTTTGTTTTATCTGCTCGGTTTGTGAAATGCTCTCTCTTACTTGTGTTACAGCCGTTGCATAATTGTCAGTGGCGTCAATGAGGTGAGAAAGACCAGCTTCAGCATGCCTGCGTGCTTGATTTTTAAAGCCACAAAATTTACGACCAGCGTACTTGTGAAAAGATTGAGGATTTCCGACAAGTTGCTGTGCGAGTGCTTCTATTGTTTCAGGGTTTTGGAAAAGTGTTTCCACTTGTGATTGCAAAATGTTTTTGTTGCCAAAAACAACACCGCACCAATATTGGATTTGGGCATGGTGTCTTTTGACTTTTGAATGTTGGTGAATTTGGGTAGAAATTTCTACTTCTGAAAGCGTTGCTTTTTCACGTTGATCTGGTTTTTGTAGAAGTTTAGCGACGGCTTCCTTCCCCATAAAGCGTTCATAGTTTTTGAGTTCTTGCTCTGGAGATTGTAAGAGGTTCTCTCTTGCCTGTTTTACAGCTTCTGTATAACAATCAATGGTGATACTGAGAGTGGAATAACTCTCTTCCGCTTGTCTACGCACTCGATTTTTAAAGCCCAACATGCTGGTGCCTAGAAGTTTAGCAATACTTTCAGGATAGGCTGCCATGCGCCATGAGAGCTCTTCTCCTGCAGCTGGATTTCTTTGAATTTCTTGCATTTTTTCTTGCAAAATGTTTGGGTTGCCATAAGCACTTGCGGATAAACGTTGGATTTCTTCTTGATAGGTTCGAACCAATGAATGGTGTGGAAGCAATTGAATGATTTCTTCCTCTGAGAGAACTCTTGTTGTCCTTTGGGTAACTTGTGAAGTAACTGTTGCGTGTGTCGTTTCAGTTTTTTGCTGCCTTTTGGTCGAGCCGCCTCTTGTTAACGAAGCTGTTGGATTTGTTGATGTATATCCAGTTTCTTCGCTTAAAAGAGATTGTCTTTCCTCATCTTCTTCCGGTATGGATGACAGTCTTTTGCTTTTTGAAGGCGTTTCTTTAGGAAGGGGGGCTGCGCCTGAGACCTCTGCCGCTGCTTGTTCATAGAGCTTTATAAGTTCTTGTATTGAAGAGGATGGAAAAGGATGAGGGTGGTTTTTTTTCATGCATGTTTCCTTTCAAAAATTGTTTTAGAAAACCTCTTTGGTGCATTCTTGCCTTTTATGCTTGGATCGCTTTGAGACAAAAGAAATATCGAGCTGAATGAGTTTCCAAAGATCTGCGCTATTTGCAATCAGCTTAATGGACATTTGTGTCTTTTATACAGTTTTTTTGTGAAATATTATCAATAAGTTATCAATAGTTGTCGTGAATTACAGGCGCCATTTTTAGGACTATCTTTTGTAACATTCTAAAACAATTCTTGGCGCAATCGCGATGAAACGATTTGCGCCAAGAAACTCACTGAAAAAAAATTACATGAAAAACAAAAACTATCTGTTTTTACGTCTATGCCTCCTTACATGGCATAAGAAAATCCTTTTTCTCCATGTCTTTGTCGTTGAGGGCTGTGCTCTGGACTATTGTGTTCTTGTCCTCTTGTGTGATGATGATGACGATGATGGTGTCTCTCAACTTGCTGAGAATTTTCTTGACGGCGTCTTTGTTCCGCTAGAGGGGTGTGCAATAGCTGTTCCGTTGCATTTTCTACAGCTTTCGTATAACCATCAATGGCATCAACGAGCAGTTTAAAACCGTCTTCAGCTGCTTTGCGTGCTTGATTTTTTAAGCCAAGTGTGGAGCGTCCAGCAAGCCTATGCATAGATTCAGGATTTTCAGCAAGTTGATTTGAAAGCTCTTTTCCTTTAGTGGGATCTTTAAGTATGTCTTGCAAGTGCTGTTGGAAAAGCGTGTCACTGTTATAAACAGTTGTACCCCAATGCACGACCTCTTGTGCATATGCTTGAACTTGTGGATTTTTTAAAAGTATGACACTTATTTGATCAGCTGTGAGGGAAGATGAAGGTCTTCCTCTTTGTTGTGGAGCAACCATTGTATAGTCGGTTTCAGGATTTTCTCTTCCCCGATCAGGATGTCTCCCTCTTGAAGGGGTAACACTGCTAACAGTTGCGTATGTAACTTCTTCTTCGCGTTTTGGGGGAGCAACCTCTGTGTAATCGGTTTCAGGATTTTCTCTTCCCCGATCAGGATGTCTCCCTCTTGAAGGAGAAACACTGCTAACAGTTGCGTATGTAACTTCCTCTTCTGGGGTTGGACCGCGCTGGTTTCCTCTGGTTGGTTTCTTAACTTGTGCATAGAGGGCTTCTGGATTTGCAGAAGGATGTGGATGATGTTTTTTCATACATATTTCCTTTCAATATTTTTAGAAAACCTCTTTGGTGCATTCCCCACTTTTAGTTTTGATAACTTTTATATAAAGGAAGATATCCAACCGAATGACCGCCAAAGATTCTGCGCTATTCAATATTGATATGTAATGAACATTTATGTCTTTTATACAGTTTTTTTATGAAATTTTATCAATAAGTTACAATAAATTACAGGATCCACTTTTAGAACTATTTTTTGTAACATTCTAAAACAACTCTTGGCGCAATCGCTATGAAATGATTTGCGCCAAGAGATTCTATGAAAAAAAGATTAAATGAAAAACAAAAACTATCTGTTTTTACGTTTATGTCCACTTACATGGCAAAAGCCATTCCTTTTTCTCCATGTCTTTGTCTTTGTGGGCTGTGCTCTGGACTATTTTGTTCTTGTCCTCTTGCATGACGATGATGATGGTGGTGGTGGTGTCTGTGTTCTGCTTCTCTTTCTGGACTTTCTTGTCTTTGACCTCTTTCTCTTTCATGCTCCCGTGTAAACTGTTTATGGAGCTTTTTTGCCGTATGTATATGCCTCTCAAGAGCTGAGCAAAGGGGAGAAAAACCATCTTCAGCTTCTCTGCGGCTTGGAGATTTTACACCAAGTATTTTGCTCCCCGCAAGCTTACCAGCGCTTTCAGGATTTTCTGCAAGGCCCCATAAGATTTGCTCTGCATTTTGAGGATCGTCAAGAATTTTAGCAAGTTGTTGATTCAAAGCATGTTCGTTACCATAAACAACTCTGCACCACTCTTGCGTTTCTCTTACACCATATTGAAAGTCTACGTTTTTTAAAAGCTTTGTTGTAACCACATCTTTTTGGGTTCTGGGAGGGGGTGTTGCTCCTCCTCCAACGCCTTGGTAGATAGGATTTTCTAGTTGTTCAGACTCTTGCCTACCTTCAGCCCCCATGCCAACCGTTGTATAGACAGATTCGAGTGGTCTTTGGGGAGAGGGCTCACCACGTTCATCAAAGTTAAGCTCTGCATAGAGATGTTCCGGTTCTTGGCGATGTCCTCCACCCTGTGCTCCTCCACCAATTGTGTCATAGGGTGTTTGCCAACCTTGCGCTTCCAAGTCCGTTATTTTATAGGGGTCTACGAGTCTGTCGGTGCGCCGCCCATCACTTGGTCTTCCACCAAGTCTGTCATAGGGATTTCCTAGTGGCTGTTGGGGAGCATAGATCGTTTCTGCTGGTTGTTGAAGTGTGTATTGTTGTTGGTTGCGCTGTTCTTTGGGTGGTTTATTAACCTTTGCGTAGAGGTCTTCTACATTAGGAGATCCTAGGTTTTGTTGGTCAAGTGGCTTTTTGGGAGCAAAGACCGTTTCTGGTGGTTGTTGAAGTGTGTATTGTTGTTGGTTGCGCTGTTCTTTGGGTGGTTTATTAACCTTTGCGTAGAGGTCTTCTACATTAGGAGATCCTAGGTTTTGTTGGTCAAGTGGCTTTTTGGGAGCAAAGACCGTTTCTGGTGGTTGTTGAAGTGTATAGTGTTGTGGGTTGCGCTGTTCTTTGGGTGGTTTATTAACTTTTGCGTAGAGGGGGTCTTGGCTCTGGGGTTGTGGGTTCTGGGGGGCTGGTTGTGGGTGACTTTTTTTCATGGCTGTTTCCTTTCAATATTTTTAGAAAACCTCTTTGGCGCATTCCTCACTTTTTTGATAACAACTTTAGGATAAGGTAAGATATCAAATTAAATGACCTCCAAAGATTTCGCGCTATTCATATTGATATATAGTGGACATTTATGTCTTTTATACAGTTTTTTTATGAAATATTATCAATAAGTTACATCAAATTAAAGGATTCATTTTTAGGACTATTTTTTGTACCATTTTAAAACAATTGGTGAGCGTAATGGAGATAAAATGATTGGCGCTAAGAGTTAGTTGGAAGGCAAAAGTTCACGCGTTTTTAGCCGGTAAGAGCAAGCGATGAAGAGCGACTAACTTTCAAGCTGCGGGCTTGACATTGTGCTTCTTGGGTGTTCTTTACAGTATTCGCAATTTCTTTTGCTTTGCTTTCCGATGTCCCAAGGAGGCACGCTAGTCTGGTATGATCTTTTTCTTGTATGGCTTTACGCTCTTCTGAGGATAGACGATTGTGTAGTTGGCGCGAAAAGTGATGGAGTTCTTGTCGTAGTGTTGGAGAATGCAATAAAGCTTCCTTTTGTTGTTCTCTTGGTAAGGCAAAAAGGTTTTGTAAATTTTTTCCAGGTGTTTCGACAGCGTGACTCAGGCGATTTTGTTCTCTTTGATGTTGCTCTAAAATTTCTTCTTTTGTTTGTTGTGTTATTGTGGCATAATTTTTAAGGGCTTGGCTGAGTTGTGGAGCAGTTTGTTCCGCCAGTCTGCGATTTGGGCTTTTCATGTCAAGTATTTTTCTCCCTGCAAGTTTAGAAATTGATTGAGGGTTTTGTAAAATTTCATCAGCAAATTGATTTCCTAAGCTTGGATCAGCCGTTAAGATATCTATTTTTGTATTTAAGGCGTGGATTTTACCATAAACAGTCTTTGATAAATTTTTGATTTCTTTTCGGCATGCTTCAACATAAGCGTCATTTGAAATCTTTGTGAATAACTCTTCATGGGTGAGAGATTCTAATGTTTCTTTTGGGATCAATATTTCTTTTACATTTTGAACGTTGGTTTTTTGAAAGCAGAGGCGAGTACCGTTTTGTAATGTTTTGACGAGTTCTGGGGGGAGATCATCTTTGTGGCCGACTACGAAAGCACCCTCTACTTCCATGACAAAACCTTCTGCTGAAAAACCTCTAAACACGCCTTCGTAGGTTACATCTTCTTTTGTTGCAACAACAACACGATTGTTAATTTCATCCAGTCCCGCGTTTCTCATTTGGGAGATGAATTCTTTTAAAACAAGGGATTTTTGCGGATGTGTGATATCTTCAAAAAGATCTTTCATCGGTTGGGGATTGCCATATTGCACGGCTTCAATACAAGCTGCTGTCATGCGTCCTTTTGTGATGAAAGAAAAGTCAATGGTATGTCCTGCGGCTTGTCCAAGTTTTTCCATAAACATTCGATTGACGCGCCCATTCCCTTTTCTGAAAGGATGTGCGTGCTCGAGCGCCATAAAAACTTCTGCGGCATTTTCAGCAAATTCTTGGCGCGATAAACCTTTTAAATTGTTCTTCTCATTAAGTGTTTTTTCGAGTTGTTTTAGTTCTTTTTGAATCTGCGGTCCGATAGCAAAAGGAACTTCATAACCTTTGGGACGCATCGCCGGCATATGGGCAGTGGTGCCGTCTTCAAATGTAAAGGATGTATCGCGGGTTTTTCCAGCCCATTCAAAAGTTCTGTGGAAGAGGCTCCAGTGGATTAGTTTTAGATAGGAAGCATCAAATTTTTGTGGAAGTGGTTCGTGGCGAAAATTGACGGCTTCTCTGGCGGTATCATGAGCACAGCGTTCATACAGTTTTTTGGGGTCTTTTATGCCATATTTATTTTTGAGTGTTGGGGTACCTTTATATAGATAATTTTGCTCTAACATATAATCTCTCCTAAGTAGGTAGGGTGGTGGTTGATGAGCGTCTTAAACGCTGCATGTGAAAAATTCCCCTTCGCGTATTCTTTTGAGATTTTGGTAGTTATGAGAGAAAGCACTTTTCCCTCCAGTGTATGGATAGTTGTAGCAATCGTTTTGTGATGCTTTTGAAAGGTTTTTGGTGTAAGAGGTGCAAAATGTTCTGTTATGATTGTTTTCATGCCTATTTTCTTTTTTCATTTATTTTTGAAAAGTTTTTCTGATGGTTCCTTTGTTTATTACCTTGTGCTGTAAAATACTGGTATTGAGGGCCTTGATATGAATCCCATGCGTAGTTAGAAAATGAATTTTCTACAAATTGACTTTGGGTAAAATCTTCGTTCTTTGAGGTGTAAGGAAGAGGTCAAAAAGAAAAATGTTGCTTAAAATTGTTGTTTTTTTCCTTTAACAAAGTTGTTTGCAAGAGCGCTTTGATGAGGGGCGTGGATATGGCGGGTGCGATCGCTCTTGGTTAGCGGATGGTGCTGGTATTTTTTATACACAGTACTCAGATTGGTGAATCTATGGGTAAAAGCAGTTATCAAGAATTTTTCTCCATTATGTTTTTCTTACTGCTCCATATGAATATCTTGCCATACGAACATCTTGTTTGTGTATTTTTGCAACAAAATGTTTTTTATTTTGTATTGTTGCTCTTATTGTATTGCGCTGCTCTAAGATCCATAAGAGAGAAAACTCTTTCTTTGGTTGGGAGAAAAGCCTTTTTCAGCGCTTTATCATTAAAATAGAACACTTTATGATATCGTAAAGGGGGAAAAGCTTGTATAAGAATGATTTATTCATTTTGGTGTATATCTTAAATGTTTTTTGCGAAAAAATCGATGTTCTTGAGTATGGGTGTTTTGAGAGTTCTTGTCTCAAAGATCAATCTTTTGTTTTTCTTAAGTCTTGATATTGGTGATTAGCGTTGTGAAATGTTTTTGGTTGTTTGTAGGGGATAAATTATACACAAAAAGCTTTGTAGGAATGTATTTGCAGACTTTCCCAAGTGGAGATGTTGGTTTAGTTATAGGTGATTTGAGGGGGTGGTATTTTTATAAAGATGATGGGCGTTGGTAAAACGATACACAAAATACAAAAAGGAAAAAACACGGATTTTTTTATCATGTTTTCCTTATATGTGTGAGGAAGCGTTCAAAAACTTTTTGTTAACGGGTTTTTAAAAAATAGAAATCTATGTTGTTTTTGTGGTTGTTCTTTTCATAGTCAAGATCTCATAATAGGAGGTTAGTTTTTCTTTTGTGGGGCAAAGCGGTTTTTTGCAGCTGCGGCTAACATTTCTTTTCTTCTGAAATAAATGGCGCGACCACATCGCAAAGGGGGGTGTCCTTGCATAAGAATAATTTGTTCATCTTGACGCATTTCTTGAATAACTTCATGGGGTAAAATCAGGGCTCTTTGTTGGTAATTGACGTTGTATGAACTCTTTCCTAAGGATAAGCCTCTTGATTTGCTTGTTCCGGTGACTTCAACGGTCATTTGGCCACAGCGTTCTGAAATGTCTTTGGCTGTTTGGAGGTCTTTAATGGCAGCATAGCTGACAAAAGAGCAGCTTTCAAACCATGAGCGTGCTCCGGCTTCTCCAAAGTGATTGACCAACTGACCAGAGGATTGATAAAAAAGCATTAAGGATGTACCGTATTTACGTCCACGATCGCGTGCTTCTTCTAAAATATTCATATAGCCTAGAAGATCAACTTCATCTAAGACAAATAAAACACGCTTTTTATAGTTACCGTCTGCTGTAACCATGGCATTGAGAAAGGCGCCAATAATTACACGTCCAATAGCTGGATAACTGTTTAAAATGCTTGCGGGGAGATTGAGAAAAACATCTGTATTGCCATTTGCAATATCTGAGGAAAAAAAATCATCTCCGCAGACAAGATCTGCGTAATTGGACAAAGAAAGCCATTGGGTATCTTTTGAGGCGGTTGTATAGACTCCTGAAAAGGTTTGTTCTGCCATTTCTGTAAAAATACCAACCATTTCACGAATAAAAGGAGAAGGTGTTGTTTCTTGAATCATGCGTAATTGATTAACAACAGCTGTTTCTGATTGAGAGAGAATGCCACGCAATGTTTTTAAATTGCGCTCGCTGTCTTCATATTCATCAGAAAATACAACGTGAGCAAGAAGAGCTGTTAATAAATTATGGGCTTGTGTCGAGAAATATTCTGCTGAAGAATTGTCTGATTTTTTATCTGTAAGGAGCAACTTGGAAAAGCTTACAATATTCGCTTCGCGTTGTGTGCGTGGTACGCTGTCGTCTAAAAGCCAATCGATGACATTAAAATTTTTTGTTAAAAATGAATTGGGATCGAGAACAATGACATTTCTATTCCCCATCTTTTGACGCGCAAATTTGACCATTGGGGCAACTTCTGTTGAAGGATCAAGACAAACAATAGACCCTGGATAGGTTAAACACGTAGGAACTACTGTACTTGTGGTTTTATAGCCACCAGAACCAGCAAAAAAGATCATATGAGTTGAACCAAAATCAAGATTAAAGGTTAGCAAAGGGGCTGTTCCACCCTTTCCCCATGTTGTTTTATTGCCAGGCGCAAAGGGAATTTTGCACACATTATCTTGATCAACACGGTATCTTTCACCCACAACAATTTGCCCATTGGCAGGAAAGATTTTTGCTGCCTCTCTTAAATTCATCCAAGAGGCCTCACCAAAAACACCTTTTTTTGCACGCTTGACCTTATTTTTAGGTGGAGAGGTTGTTATGAATTGAATGATGGAAAGAAAACCACCAATGATGATGCCAAAGACAACCATGGGGTCCATGAATTGAAGCGCATAGCTCCACGTTATTCCTTGTTGGCCAACATAGGGACTTAAACGTTTTATTTCACCACCAATATAGTAAAGAGCGGTTGTTCCAAAAAAAATAACGGAGACAAAAGTGATTATTTTACGTAAGTGCAGTTTTTGCGACAGACTATACAACAATGAAACAGCAGCCGTTAGTGCTAAGACTAATAAAGGCTCAGAACGAAGAGTCCAATAAATTTGATCGCTCTTTAGTCCATTTGTTATTAACAGTAAAAAATGAGGGACAAGGAATATCGTTAAAGCACCTAAAGCGATTGGTGTTAAAATAAGTACCATTTGTGTTTTGGTATATTTCATTGTATTTTACTCTCAATTCTATCAGAATATGTTGCGAAATGCTCTTTTTCAGGTACGTGATATTAACTCTCATCTCTTTTTGCAAAGGTGCAGATAACGCCAAACAGTTTTCGTTTATGAGCCTTTCTCATCAAGGAGGAAGGTTTTATCCATTCTTAGCAGGCCATAGCGAATGCTTTGGAATGGCGCATTGTGCATATTTGTGCTTGCTGATGTACTTCTTTGGTTTGCTTAATAATTTGTGTAATTTGTTTGGCTTTATTTTCTGATACACCAATGCTTTGAGCCAGTGTTTCATAATCATTATTTTGAACTGCTTTATGTTCATTTGGTGAAAGACGGGTGTTGATCTTTTTTACAAAGTTGCTGAGCTCTTTTTGACATAAAGAATTTTTTGCTAAAGCTTCTTGCTGTAATTCTTTTGGCAAGGCGAGGAGATCTTGCAAGCTTTGACTTGGCATTTCTATTGTTTTTGCAAGGCGACTTTGTTCTGTTGCATGTTCTTGCGTGATTTCCTTTTCAGCATATTTTACAGCATACGCGAAATTTGCAACGGCAGTACAGAGCATACCAATATGATTTTTAGCGTTTGCACGTGCCTGATTTTGTAGTCCACATAAACTGAAACCTGCAAGACGAGAAACAGAGCTCGGTGCCCTTTCAATCTTGTTGGCGAGCTGTTGGCCTAAGCTTGGATTTTTGATGATTTCTACCATCTGTTTGTCTAATGTTTTTGTATTACCATAAACAATTTTTGACAGTTTCTGGACCTGTTTTAGGCTTACGTGGACACAGGCATCTTCTGCAACCATTTGGGCCGTTTCATTTTTTGTCAAAGGGGCTAATTTCTCTTCTGGAATAAGAATGCTTTCAAGCTCTTTTGTTTCGGGAACGGTAAAGGTAAATTTATCACCGGGTTTTAATGTTTTGAGTTGTTCTGGTGTGAGATGTTCTTTATTGCCGATAATGTAAGCTCCTTTTACATTGCAGGCAAAGCTGTTAAGACCAGCACCTCTATAGGTGCCCGTGTAGGTTTCACCTTCCTTTGTGACCATAACAGGGCGATCATTCACACTACGCCCAAGTTCTTTCGTGTTGCTCATGAATTCCTTTAAAAGAGGTATTTTATTGGGATTAGAGATATCGTCAAACAGATGTTGCATTGGTTCTAGATTGTCATTTTGTATTGCTGCAACACTAGCAACCAACATGCGTTCTTTTGTAACCAGTGAAAAATCAAGCTGATGCCCTGCGGCTTTGGCAAGATTTTCAAAAAAGATCCGTTGTGTACGTCCGTTGCCTTCTCTAAAGGGGTGTGTATAGTTGAGAGAGGCAAATATTTTGGCTGCTTCATAAGCAAATTCTTTGCATGATAAATCCTGCAAATTATTTTTTTCGGCAAGCGTTTGATCTAATTTTTGTAAACCTTCTTGTAATTCGCTACCGACTGCAAAATTTGTTATTTTTTTCATTACTGGAGCGACGGCAGTAGTACCATCTTCAAATGTAAAGGGAACATTGCGGGTTTGTCCAGCCCATTCAAAGGTATTTTCAAATAGACATTGATGAATAAGGCATAGATAGGAGCTATCAAACTTTTCTGGTAAGGGGGCTTCACGCAGATTAACCATCGCTTTTGCTGAATCATGCGCACATCTTGCCGTAAAAGCGTCAAGGTTTGTTATTCCATATTTATTTTTTAATTTTGCTTTTGGCATTGTAGCTTCCTTATAATGTCGTGTTGTCCATAAGAGTATTAAATTCTTCGAGTGAAATATTCCCCTTTGCGTATTCTTCTAAAATTTTCAACGTTTTGGAATGAAGCGCTATTCCCTCTATTGCATGGGTGCTGATGGCTGATTCAACGGCTTCACGGCGTTTTTTCAATTCTTCTTCTGTCATCGATAAAAGATTTTCTCTGTTTTCTGTTTCTTTGGTTTTCACGCATTTTTCCTTTTATTTGCAATCGTTTCTTTAAAAGAGCCTTTGGCAGCCGGTGTGATCTTCCTTTAGTCCCCTCCAAAGATGTTTCGTTGTTTGAAGGGATCGTAATAAATTTCTGTGACTTTAAATTTTCCTTCAATCCGTTTGCATTGGATGATGATATCAATCATTGAAATCAACAGTCCTCGAATATCATCACGCTCTAAATCACCACCGCCTTCACTTTCTTTGACCAAAAGGGTCATCTGCTCAAAGGCTGCAAGGGCTGTTGAGGCATGAACCGTTGTAATGGAGCCTGGATGACCTGAATTGACATTGCGGATATAATAAAAGGCTGTACCATCTCGAAGTTCTTGCAAAAGAATACGATCAGGACGCATCCGTAAAGATGATTCAAGCAACTCTTTGGGGCCAACGGAGGCTAAGCCTTGTCCATCTTTTGAATAGAACATTGAGACATGGTTAGGGTGTGGTATCACCAATTCTTGTGTGTCTTCGATGGTGATAATACGCTCTTCTTGAGGGATTTTTGCGATTAATGCTTTTGATAATGTTGTTTTACCCGAACCGGTTTTTCCCGCAATTAAAATATTTTTTTGGCATTCTACAGCTTGATTTAAAAAGGAGACAAAGTCTTTATTACAGTAGGCATGAGCTAAGTTATGCTCGATGATTTTGAGTTCGTTAAAACGAGAATGATAGTCATGCAAGGGCGTGAAAGATACCCGTTCACATAGCGAGAAAAGGCCCTTATTTGCGAGCTCTTCGAGAGAAAAACTCTGCGATGACGGTTTACGAATTGTCATACTAATCGTGTCTTTTTCGACAGCGGGCGGAATGACAATTTGAATACGCTCATTGCCTGGTAGCGTTGCAGATAATATTGGTTTTTTGTCCGATATGTTTTGCTTGGAATAGGATGCGACAACTTTCGCAATCCCCATAAGCTCATTAAAAGAGAGAGCCGGAGCTTCTATTGTTTTCCATCCATCAAACCCTTCAGTCATTACTTGATAGGGACGATTGATAACAATTTCAAAGAGACTATCATCTTTCAAAAAAGTACTGATGGGTTCAAGTTTTGTGAGAACAATCGCAACGGTTTCATCGCTCATGGTATGTAAGTTTGAGTTCATTCTAAAGTTACCGCCGAATTTTTGTAAAAGTTTCTTGAAACAGCTCGATTGATAATCTGTTTTTTGTTTTCGATGACTTTCAATTTATAAACGCTGGAAAAATCTAAATCGCGGGCAACAAAGATATTCACCATTTCCCCTTGGTTTTTGGATAATGTTGGAGGAATATTGGCGTAATTTTCTACGAGAATGTTTGCGATGTTTTGTCCTGAAGAGACTGTTTCAGTTTCTTCTTTTTCCTGTTTTTTTGATAAACGTTTATTGGCATAGTGTGTTACATCTTTTATTAGTGATACAAGAAGCGCAGACCCAATCCTCTCAAGCCAATGGTTATCAATATCTCCATCCATACCAGAACGCCCTAAAGCATCCGTTGCCGGTGAAGCTAAGGATATAATGATACCATTGGGGGTTTTTGCTCTATTCCATAGTACAAAGAGACGTGTTTGGCCTTTTTTCAATCCGGCGCGATATTCACCAACAATTTGGGTGCCTTTATCAAGAAGGACAACACGACCATTGTCTGATAAGATATCTCTGGAAACAATACAACTGGCAAAACCTTGTTGATCACTGTTGATGGCTGTTTCTAAAATACAAGGGATAGACGTTCCCATCGCGATGATGTAGTTTCGATTGCCAAGGGTTGAAGCACGAATACCTTCAAGCACTGTGGGTTTAAGAAGATGATTAAAACGTTGTGTTATTTCATCAGGTTTGCTTTCAAGTTGGTGAGGCAAAACACCATTATTTGTTTGTGAATTTATTTTGCCTTGTTGTGTACTTGCATAAGCTAATACAGGAGCACGTTGCGCTGCTTCCAGCAGTGAGTTATCAGAATTTAATTGATTGATGTTTGGTGTTGGTAGCTCGACTTTTGGTAATAGAGCGTTATTTCGTTGAGGCTGTTCAAAGGGGGGAGGGGTAGGCTTTGCAGGGCGAAAAAGCTCTGTTTGTTTTATAACGTTTCCTTCTTTTGAAGATTCAATTGGTTGTTTTTTGTCTGTAACAAGTGTTGAATAGGCTAAATAAAGACAGACACTGAAAAGAATAATAAGAGCAATAGCTTTCCCCACATTGTTCTGTTGACTTTTCCCTTGAGCATTTTTTATTGTATCGCGATCATTAATGCTTTTTTCATCCACGGTGTTATTCATGGCTGCTTCCTAGGTTCATTTTACGTTGTACAGATGGTGATGTCGTACCTGTTTCAGGATTAATTCCTTCTGGTACGAACCTTTTATTAAAGATGCACAATACTTCATTCCCACGTCGTAACGTGAATTGTGCACCTGTTGCATGAACAATAACTTTGTTGCCTTTAATCGATTTGGGAATAAGCGCTTCTTGCCCATCAGGCGATACAATGTAAATGGCAGGGATTTCAATGTTGCCTAAAAAGATAAAGGTTGTTGTTTTCCCATTATCATAGACAGAAGCGGGTTCAATAAGGGAAGAGCCTTGGGCTTCATAAGCCCAATTGCGTGGTCCAAAATCTTCATGGATATTTAAAATATCATTGACAAAGTTTTCTTCACGTTGTTTTTCTTTTTCTGCTTCGGCTAATTTCTTACGTAATGCTTCATCTTCTGGGTAACGAAACTTTACCAAGAAATACGTCTCATTGCCGGCTGAAACATCACCTTCACGGACTTGTAGCTCGAATTGATAAGAGCGTTGTGTTCCATCTTGGCGGCTTGTGACAATTTGTAAATTGGTCACAGGTTGGACTTCGCGTGGTTTGAGAAAAACAAAGTGTCCAGCCGGAGCAACTTGCCAAGCAACCGAATTTCCAATTCCTACATAGGTTACTTCTTCATCAACGGCAAATTCTAGTTGAACCGAAGAGCGAATGGAGCCAATGATTTGTACGACGTTGTAGGGGTCATAATTGACAAATCTGATGCGGTTATCTTTACGTGCACTGACAGGCGCTGTTTCTGCAAGTGAGAGAACTGTGTGAAAGCTGAAAGTGATCGTAAAAATTAAAGAGATTGTTTGTAAAAGTCTGATCATTTTATCACCTCTGGATCAGATCTATATTCCGATACTTGAAAACCAAGAGGGTTGATAAGACGATCAGACGTTGAAATGTGTGCGTTCACGTAGGAAAAATTTAAGATTGAAATCCAATGGGAAATATTTTCTTTTTCATTAAAGTCTCTGATCGTTTTATAGTAACGAACTTGGATAAGATCTTTGCTTATAAAAGAGATTGATTTGATTGTGACCGTAGCAATCATGTTATGATAAATATTTTGCGGACTTTCTGGATTATTGCCCGCGTACCATTTTGCAAAACGGTTTTGTTCTTTTGGAGAAGATAAAAGAGAAACTAAGCGAAAATTGTTTTCTGCTTCGGATGCTTGAAAACCTTCACGAGCACGAACATATTGGCTGGCAAAATAACGCGTTATCGCTTCATCATAGTCGTTAGGGGATTCTTTTAGGGCGCTTACAGTATCAATAATGCCTGTTGAGTTATCAACGCGGATAACAAAAGGCTCTACTGTTTTCAAAGGCGTCAAAGCTGCGACAGCTAAAGCCAGCGCAATCGTCATCAATCCCAAAAGCACTGTTAAAGCCATGGAAATTTTCATCCGCACGCGCATGCTATGCATGCGATCAATGTCAAATGAGCGCGCTTCTTTTATATATTCTTCAAGGGCATCACTTTTCACGCATAACCTCCACTTTTTTATCAGATCGTGCTTCATGAATAACCGGCTTTAATAAAGCTGAATTGAGTGCCAAATTGGCTGTTACCTTTTCACTTTCCAAAGTATTGAGAATGATGGGAGTGGTAACAGGCTTTACGCTCTTTTCTGAGTGGACAACGTTTTTATTGTCCCAATTCCACTTATCTTTATTTAAAGCACGTGTATGTTTGCCATTACAGCGTGGTGGTTTTTTAGGGCCACTCAAAGAGGCACAACCAGTAAGAGCGATTGTTAGGACCATAACAAAAGTTATTTTTCGTTTCATTTTTTGAACTCACAAATATCTTGGAATACAATGCATGAGAGCCTTTATTCTGAACATTTTTACAAATTTATATGATGCAAGATTTTGATTGGTTTTGTTGTAAGACCCAAGATGCTAGATCTTTCATGGAAAAAGATCATGGTGCGTGCGCCAAAGGGCGCACGCAAGGCAAAAACAAAAATGCTTATTCTTTTAAAGAGGTGCTTTATCTTAAAATCGACCACGTCCACCTCCGGATCTTCCTGCTTTTGCCGCCGCACCTGCCGCACCTTTACCGGCAGCTCCTGAGATTTGTAAAGTGGCACTTTTTATTGCATTCCCACTCGCTCTTGCACTATTGGCAAGCATTGTGAAAACCTGTCCTCCTGAAGAGACAGCAGTGTTAAAGTATGGTCCGCCAGAGGCCAGCGCTGTTGCAATACCGGGAAGCGCACGGAAGATAATAACCCCTATGATCGAAATGACGATGACAGGGGGGAAAAGAACATAGATTGATTCATATGAAACTTTGAGAACCTGGAGGATAACTTGACATATAATGGTTCCAAGCATGATCACGAGAACTTGTAAAATGGTAAAATTGATCAAAGTTGTAATCCATGCATCGGAGTATTTTCGCGTTGCATTGAACAAATACAAACTAATGAATAGAGGACCAAGACCTATAATCATGACGAGTGCAACTTGTGCAAACATTTGCACAATAAAACCACCTATACAAAAAAGAATAACCGCGAGAAGCATGATAGAACCAAGAAGACCCACAATGATCTTTTCAAAAAACCAAGCATTGTATAAGACTTCTTGATAGCGCGAACTTGCCTTTAACAAAATATAATCAAAAACATTGGAGCTTGCAGGATTGCTGTTAAGCGCATTCCCAATAGCGTTGGATAAATCTTTGAAGAAAATATCCTTGACGTAAGTATTAAATGTATCCGCATTCGTTGCCATTGTTGTAACAACAACGATTTTAACAACATTATTGAGAAGACTATGCATGGAAAGCGCAACGCGACCTGTCATAACATTATAGCCATAAAGAAAGATAAAAATGATTGCAGCGAGATTTAAGGGCGCTGAAATAGCAGAAGATAGCCCACTCACCGTTGTGTCCATCACATTATCTAAGGGTTTTAAAATATACCCAGAAACGCTTTCAAAGGGAGAAAAACTAAAGTCTGACATTTGTATTCGTACTTTCAAGTTTTTCTTTTAATTGTTTTTCTTTTTCTTTTAATTGTGCCTCAAGATGTTTATGCTTTTGTTGTTCCTTTTCTTCACGTAATTCATCTTTTGTTTTCGTATCTCTTGCTTGAATCATATCGAGAGACTGAAGTTTTAAAGAACTTACTTGAAGATCTGCTTGAAGAAGAGAAAGCTTTACTTGAATCTCTTGTCGAAGGGTTTGCAATTCTTCGGGTTTTGTGTCTGGTTTTGATTTAATATTTTCAAGTTGATTACTTATTTCTTTAATTTTTTTTGCAGTATCTGTTGCAGTCTTATAAATGGTTTCAGCTGTTTCTGATTTTGCAGTATTTAATTTTTGTGTGTTCTCGAGTGCTTGTTTATAATATTCCTCCGCATCGGGTGTCGTTTGTGATATTGCATGAGAAATAAAAGAAAAAGATAACAGTGTAACTAAGCCATATTTTTTCATTGATTTTTTCTCCTTTGATAAAATATGGGCAGCCATTTGTCAGGGTCAGCTCCATATTCGTTGATAATTTCATTCATGAGTTCAATGTTTTTTGTTGTGCCGCTTAAAACGGCGATCTCATCATTCATTCCACGTAAGTTAAGTTCTGCAACAACGGAACTTTGCCCCTGTTTGACGAGAAAACGACGGGATTCTCTGCTTAATTCTGACTGTATCAGTTCAAATTCACGCTCAGTAAGTTTGAAAGCTTCGACATAATCATTATAATTTGCTTTTTGATTTGGAAAAAATATTTGAGTGGGGCACTGCTCAATAATTGTGTGCGCGATTGTTGAGTTCAAAGCGTCTTTAGGGCTTTGTGTTGCAAAGAGCATCATGCCATTTTGTTTACGGATTGTTTTTAGCCGATCTTGAGCAAAAGCTTTGAATGAATCATCTTCCAAAGCTTTCCAGAATTCATCAACGACAATAATGATGCGCCGCCCATCAATCAAATCAAGAATGCGGTGAAAGAGATACATCATTAAGGGACGCCGAATTTCTTCATTGTCTAAGAAATCGGTCATGTCATATCCAATGAATTGCGCATTTAAATTGAGATCATCTTGATCATTATCAAAAACCCATCCTAAATCATTGCCTCTAATCCAGCGTTGCAGCCGTATGGCAATCCCTTCTTTGGATGTGTTGTCAAAAAACAGTTGAAGTGCACCAAGAGAGCGCTGGGTTGGGGGTAAGTTTTCTAAGGAATCAATAGCTTTGGCGATATCTTGTCGCTCTTCTTCTGTTACGATTTGCCCTTCAGCGCTTACCAGCTTTAAGATCCAATTACGAAGAAAGATTTTATTTTTTTCGGTGTATTCCATGCCCTTTAAGGGAGCAATACCCGTGGGCTGCCCGTTTTTTAAAGGTTTGTATTTCCCTCCTCCAGCCCGTACAAAAATCTCTGCTCCTTGATCTTTATCAAAAAAAACCATTGTTGGATTGTGTTTTTGTAATTGTGCAAGAAGAAAATTAACAATCACTGTTTTACCGGATCCCGATGGACCACAAACAAACGTGTTTCCAAGATCGCCATAATGAAAATTAAAATAGTAAGGTGAACCAGCCTGTGTTTTTAGCAATGCGACAGCAGCTCCCCAAACATTATCTTTCAGTTTGCCAACGGGAAAAGAATGGAAAGGCGATAAAGCGGCAAAGTTTCTGCTAGTAATGGCGCCTGAACGCGCCCGATAGCTAAAGTTTCCAGGAAGCTGTGCCCACCATGCTGCTTCCAATCCTAAATCTTCTCTGGCAATCACCGCTCCTCCATTGGTTAAATGGGAACGTGCTTTTGATAAGTTTTCAGACAATATTTTGGGATGATCAGCAAAAACAGCTAAAGAAATGTGGTGTTCTCCCAAAACAAAACGGTTTGATTCTAAATCATCTAGCGCTTCATCTAGTGCATCGATTTGTGAGCTAGCACGATCAGCTGCATTGATCATTTGATTTTGTTTGCGGCTCATAATCGCACTGGCGGCTGCCTTACTTTTAAAGACAAAGGATTGTGTTAAAATGAATTCAAATGGCACCGTAAGCAGACCATCAGTCATACCTGGGCGTGTTTTAGAAGGATACTCTTTCCATCCAAACATGCCCACAAAGCGTTCATTGCTTTCATGGCGAATTTCGATAATTTCTTTCCCAAAAATAACACGATCTGAGTAAATTGTTGAAGCAATAGTTCCAAATGTGAGAGGAATACGCTCACGTCTTCCCCCTACCAGCTGGTGGAGAAATTCACTTTGTTCGGAAAATAAAAGTCCTTCATGTTCATAGATTGATAGCAGACGGACTTCATATTCTTCCAAACCTTGCATAAGATCTTGACTTAACTCTTCGAGTTTACGAATAGCTTCCTCATCGGGTTCAGATTGTGTTTTCTTCGCTTTGCTCAAGCGCTGAAAAAATGAAACCAGCTTTTCTGTTTTATCCGCTGCCGGATTCCAAAGCAGTGAAATAAACAAATCATTTCTATACAGTTCTTGTGAAACCATTTTCTTTTTATATTTTTCATCTAATGTTGTTGCAAAAGATGAAAGAAAATGACCTTCTGGGTATATCGTTTCACGGCGGCGGATGATGTGAGAATATAAAGCAAGCCGTTCGTCTGCGATATTTTTTAAAAGGGTGTTTAATTGGTTGTGTAAAGAATTTAATTGATCAATATCCGCAGTGTCAAAATTTATACCCTCAACAGCCAACACAACCATTAAACAACGTGAATTTAAAGCAACGACATGTTGGTTGATGTAGCGTATATAGGGAATATATTCTTCAGGCAAAGTTTCCCGTTTCATTATTGACATCTGTTTCACCGGCTTCGTTCCTTCAGCTTAGTTCCTTATAAGTGCGGATAAGGCGTAAAGGGGAGGTCGAACCTCCTCCCCATCTGTTGAGGTTTTTTTGTTTTCCTCGGGTATTGAGCCATGCAAATAATACGCGAAATTGGTTGTGATCATACTTTGTCACTTCTCGCAAAATAAAGTGCATCCCAATCCCAAGACCAAACATGGTAAAATCACTGGTCAAAATGAAAAGAATGGATGTCGCCATGACATTGAGCGCCATCGCTTCCATTGTAACACCAGCAAACATGGCTGGGCGCGTACAGGCAAGGAAAAGAGTATCTTCGTTCATTTATGCTGTGCTCGCTAATTTACCGACGAGAGCGGGGGCACCAAAAACAATAGCAATTCCCAGAACACAGTAAGCTGCTTTGCGTAAATCAATAAAGCCGTACATCCAACCAATCCCCACAGCAGCAACACATATAATAGCAATGAGCTTTGCCGTTGGACCCGTCATCATCGCAACAATGTTGCCTAAAACACCATCGAGCTTCCCGAAACCACCTCCATCAGCAGCTGCATAAGAAGGATCTGATACAAGCAATGCTGTAAAAAGCAGCATGGTCACGATAAAAATGATGTTTTGGAATCTATTATCTGTCATTTTACCTCTCTTTAACAAATAATATTTGTTCATATGTCGACATTCCATTGCCTCTAACAAACTGGAGAGTGTTGTCATTTGATGACAGTTTAATTCTCCTCATTTGTTTGTTTTAAAAGCCTTGATCGTGGATCTGTTCACTCTCAAGCTCTTCTTCTTAAAGAGACAGAAGTCTTTTCAAATTGAGATTGTGCTACATGAAAATGGCAATTTTAAGTTGTACTCGTTTGTAAAAACAACAATATTAAAACAATGCAAGAAGGAATATTATTCTTTACAAAGTGTAGTTAATATGCAACACAGATATTTGAATTTTTTCTTTAAAAACAAGGGGATTGCTGATAAATAATGTGAAAGGATAGAAAAACAATGAATTTTTTGAGCGAGCGTGTTAAGAAATGCTATTTAAATTGATTGTTATTGTTTACATTATGGGTTCCATAGTGTGGGGATTAAGCCAATATAAAGATAAAATGGATTTCAGCATTCTTAAAACATTTGAGACGCAAGATATACAAGATATTGTCGATCTCTATCGAGAAGAAAAAAAGTTGGGTAAATCTATCACCAAACAGCAATTAGAAAAAAATGAATCAGATCTCGATTTGCAGAAGAGTGTTTCATTAAACGATGTTGCAAATAATGCTGTTGTTTTTCATGGTAAGGCCTCTGTTACAAGTGGGGTTACATTTAAATTACTGACGCCTTCTGCACAATCTTGGCGATCACATATCATCCGTGATATTCATCTTTATGGTGTAGACACATGTGCACCCCGTCAAAAAGCAAGATTAAATGATCAAGAATGGCCCTGTGGTGTGGTTACAATGGCTTGGCTTGTCACCAAAACACTTGGGCAGGATTTATCCTGTAAACAGGCTTTGATGCACAATGGTGTTTATTATGCGCAATGTTTTGTTCAAGGGGTTGATTTAGCTGAGGCAGGTCTTACAGAAGGTATGTTGGTACTCTCAAAAGAGGGAAAAAATCCTATTCCAGCCCAGTATCATCATGCGGAAGAAAAAGCACGTGGCAACAAGATTGGTCTTTGGTCAAGTGATTTCACTGAACCTTTAAAATGGCGGAGAGATAATGGATCTTACAACCCCTTTGCAAGTCCGTGATTGGTTTTAACGAACATATTTACTTAAATCTTTATAGAGAAAGCTTTATCAATAAAATTGTACCAAACCATAGAGCAAATTTGAATAAACCGTGAGATTATTTTCGTTTATGAAGTAAATGGATGATACTTGCTTTTTCAGGGAGGTTTGCTCTCAAAATCGCTCTTCTATTTTTACTTATGTGTTTTATACAAGCAGGAAAACTTCATTGTTGGTGGCAAAGCATTTTTGAGTATTTGTGTTTGAAGGAGAAAGTGAGACGATAAAAAACGCTCAAGAAACGGATTTCTAGAGCGAAGTTGAAAAAGTGAAAAATGAACAGCCCCCAAAATGGGATAACGTTTGATATAACTGATAGAATATTTTACAATGCCTTAAAAGAATTCCTAGCAAAAGTTTTCTTCATCAGAATTTTATCTTCAGGATTGGATCACGTTTTTTACTTCTTTAAAAGTGATCAATCTGTTGCATTCCTTGAAAAGCTTTCATAATTATCTGCTTCTAAATTCAGATTTCTAAAAGATGGATGGATTTCAAGTAGACTCTACACGAAGAAATCTTCGTAAAAATGATTTGCCTTGTTGATTGTTTTCTATGTACCATAAAACGTTTCTATTTAAGCATTCGATGGGGGAACAATAATCAACATACAAATAGGTAAAAAGAGCTCATACTTTTTTGTTATGGCTTTGTGGTTCAATGATCGTGAGACTTAAGTATTATAATGCTCATAGGCTTTCTATAGGGCTAGGGGCGATGCCTATTGCAATGTAACTATTTGAAATCAGTTGAACAAAAGCATTAATGCGTCTTCTGATTTCGTCATTTGTGTTCAGTTTTGGCCCTTTCCCTTCTCATTGTATTTTATGACAAACTCATATGATAGCTATTGTGAGCTCTTCTTTGCGTTATTTTACTCAGAGTGTTCACTTTGAAAGCAAGTCAGTGATAGTGAGGCTGTATTCTCATACAGTGTGAAAATTCAACCCTCATTTGGGGGATGATATTAACAGATAAGATATTTAAAGAGGGATAAAATGAAAAAAAATTATTTTATTATGCACGGCTCTATTATTCGTCGTGGGGTGTGAAAAAAACTATAGCGTAGAAGATTTTAAAAAAGATGCAAAATTAAAAGAAGAATGGGGAACGAGGTGTTTTCTTTCAGGACAAGCTGTTAAGGAATCTAAAAACTGTCAAAATGTCTTACAAGCAGATACTGAAATGTTTTTCTCGCCAAAGCTTGATGTTACAGACAGTGGTCATGCATCTCAACAGTAAAGTGTGATATAAAAATTCTAAAATAAAGAAGTTACGGCTCAACGAATGCTCGCTTCTTCAATTGTTATAGCGGAATTTTTTATCATTTTTCATCTTTCAGATGAGCTCCCTAAATCATATTCGCAATCCTATTGTTTGTTTCAACTTTATCAGATTGAGGATTATGATCATGAGAGAACTAGATACATTGTCTTATAGAAATATCTCTCAAGGTATCCAAGCCTATTTTGCGACGCTGTTCGTAAAGGGTATAACGGTAAAGCCATTGAGCCCCCCATCTTTACGCTTCATAACGGAGTAAGCCTTGCACCATCACATAGTTTGCCAGCTCGTGGGTGTCGCTTACAGCTCTTGGTACTTGAGACGGTTCATTAGAGGCATTTTTAATTCTTACTTAATAGTTTTTATCCATACGCCTCTTCCCACTTGTAACCTGCAAGAGATATAGTTTTGGTTGATTCAACATGGAACAGATTTGAAATGAAAGAATCTTACGATATTCTGGATTCTCATTTAACATGTACAATAATGAATACTCATTATAAATCAACATGTTGCCTTATGATAGAGTTGCTGTAGCATTGAGATTTTAGAGGAAAAATATGCCTTTAAAACTTTATAACAGATACTAAGTCTTTATAGCAGGTATATTAATGCACATCATCTAAAATAAAGAGAGCGTCCATAGCGAAAAGGTAGCTCCTTTAAATACGGATAAATGCTTATTCTGTTGTGCTGTAAAACGCTATTGTTTGCGGCTGTGGTGATATAAGACATAAGACTTTATACATGGGGTGTTTTGATGAGAGAGTGTGATGAATATTCAAGGGAGGGCTTGCTTGTATAATTTTGTGAAAGGAACCATATGAAATGGGAATCTGAGAAGGAGCTGTTTTTGAGAAGGCGGATTATTCATCAACCGGTTTAAGGAGGGGGGCATCCTTTGAAGGTGTGGGGAGAAAGCCAAAAATAGGGCGTGTAGCACCCTATAGCTATGCTTTTAAAGCGTTTTAATTTTAATCACAAATTAAGTTTAAAATCGCTTTCTGTTTGACAGATGTGAGGACTCTAAAACTTTTTAAAAGCAAATATTCCTCTTTGCTCGAGGCGATTTCATCATAATGGTACGGGGTGTTGTCTTTTTTGATGATATCAGTGTAAAAAAAAGGCAAGTGGAACATTCAAAATATTGGAAATTTCCTTTAAACGCCCTGCGCTCACGCGATTTAAGCCTTTTTCATATTTCTGGATTTGTTGGAAAGTGACACCTAAATAATGCCCTAATGTTTTTTGAGACATTTTTAGCATGTTTCGCCTAAAGCGAATCTTTTTGCCTACAAAAAGATCAATATTAAGATTTGGAGCTTGCATTTTTCCCCCACCGGTTGCGAGCGCCCTCGCATGAGTATTCCGGGAGTTAAAAGTACTGAACTCAAATCAGCATTTTGCTTTTAGTGCTGAGAAGAACTTGGACATAGCAAAATCTCCCGGAATTCCGAGATACCCGCAAAGCGAGGTCAATTCATGTTTGAGTTTTCAGGCTTTTAATCCCTATTGGTCGTTGCGTATGCGACCAAGACACTTTCTGACTCATAAAGTAATTTTAGGAGATTGGCAATAAAAATAGTTTTTCTTGAGACGGACAAGATTTTTCCAAATGAGAGGTTGTTTGCCTTTCAAACTTTTAAGGTTTGCTTACTAAACGCATGACATCAGATATGCATTTTACGAAGGTAAACCTTGGTTTTTAAGCTCAAGGCACCGCTTACGGTGTTGCTCTTAACCAATAACCAAAATGGCTTGTTTTGATGCGTCTGAGATATCATGATGATAGGGGAAAGCTTTTATGAGTAAAGAGCCCTCATGCAAAATAAACTCAAAACATTATAGATCTGATTGTTGTATATTCACACATTTTTTTAAGAAGATATTTCTCAATGTTAGCGCCTATTTTACAATGGTGCTTCGTAAAGTGTGTAGTGTAAAAGCCTCTATGAATGGGATAAAAGCTATATTGAAAAAAAGATGCTCGGACGGCATATACTCTCGGCCAGTTCAAAATATTACGACAGTTTTTGCCTTTGAAAGGGAGCATAAGAGCTATTTTTTCTTTCTTCACGTGTTTTTATCTGTACGCTCTCCGTTTATAATGTGTAAGTCAATAGTTTTGATTGATTCAATATAAACGGATTTGAAATGAGAAAATATATTGGGCTTTCTCATGATGCATGTTTTTAAGAGGGGGATACGTTTATTTTCTCAGTGAAGAATTTGAGTATTTTAGATAAAAAACTCTACCAACGTCGTTGTTGTTAGAATTAAAATTTTTATGAGAAAAATGAGCATTGGGGAATGATAAGCTTTTGCTATCAAGCATTTTAGAATTTTGCACAACTTAATAATAACTTAGTTATTTTATCATTTCTTATGATCTCTATAGACGATAAAAAGTTGGGATATGGTTTGAGAAAGCAGATGACACAAGTATTATCTTTCGGTAAGTAATTTTGAAGTAAAAGACAGCTTTAAATGACAAATAGAGATAGGTGCACCATGAATGAAGTTACCCATATTGAGACTATTATAGCGCATTATGATGCTGTTTTTTGTGATGTGTGGGGTGTTGTGCATAACGGTGTACATGCATTTGAACCAGCGTTGAAGGCGTTGTATAAAATCCGACAAATGGGAAAAACTGTCATTTTATTGACCAATTCTCCTCGGCTACGGGAAGATGTTGCTGCTCAATTACAAAGTATGAATGTTCATAGCGACTATTATGATGCCATTATCACTTCAGGGGATGTAACGCGCGATCTTATTCTGACTGCTCCGCGTAAAGTTTTTTTCATTGGTCCACAGCATGATTTGGTGCTGTTTGAAGGGTTAGAGTGTGAATTTGTTGAAGAATGGGAGGCTTCTGTTGTCGTCTGTAGCGGTTTTCTTGAAGATTTTGACGAAGAACCCTCTGCTTATGAGGAGATGTTTCGTCGCATGCGGTCGCGGAATTTACCTTTTATTTGTGCGAACCCAGATGTGATTGTCCATTATGGAAATAAAGAATTTTGGTGCGCTGGTGCATTGGCTCGTCTTTATCAACAATTAGGGGGGGAGGTGCGCATTGCTGGAAAACCTCACGCGCCTATTTATGAATGTGCCTTTGAAAAACTTCAAAAAGTACGGGGAACAGTAGAAAAAAGTCAAGTTTTAGCTATTGGTGATGGTCTTTTAACGGATATTAAGGGGGCGGCTCATTTTGGTCTTGATGCCCTTTATATTATGGGGGGGATTCATCATTATGATTATACGCAAAATGGTGTGGTTGATAAGCAAGCTTTGCATTCTTTTCTTGAACGTCATGGTTATAAACCACAAGCAATCATGTGGGCACTTCAGTAATGACTAATTTTTTGCGTCTTCAGGGAATTCATATGTTTCCCTCGGCTTGGCGGGGAGCAGTGTTGGCACTTGGAAATTTTGATGGTGTTCATTGCGGACATCAGGTGGTGTTGCAAAAAGCGCTTGATTTCGCCCGTATAAAAAAGAAACCAGCAGTTGTTTTAACCTTTGAACCCCATCCAAGAAGTTTTTTTCAACATTCAGCTCCTGTCTATCGTTTGACAGAGGCAGCTGAAAAAGCTGAAATTTTTAAAACCCTTGGCTTTGACTGCGTGATTGAACAGCCGTTTGATGCACAGTTTGCCGCTCTTTCAGCGGACGAATTTATCAAGTCGTTTTTAAAGGAAGTTTTTGATGTTTCAGTTGTGGTGACAGGCGAAAATTTTCAATTTGGTCATCAGAAAAGCGGAAATGTACATCTTCTTTGCCAAAGGGGAGAGAAATATGGATTTGAGGTTGTGCAAGTTTCTTGCGTTTCTCGTTCTCAAGATTCACAACCTTTGATCATTTCTTCTAGTTTTATTCGGCAACTTCTCTCACAAGGGGAAGTGGACAAAGCAGCCCATTTATTAGGGTATCACTATCGGATACGCTCCAATATTATTCAAGGTGAAAAACTTGGACGTCTTTTGGGATTTCCTACCGCTAATCAAATGTTACCTCCCCAAGTTCGTTTGGCTCATGGTGTTTATGCGGTACGTTTGCGTCGTGCGAACGGTGTTTTGTATGATGGTGTTGCAAGCTTTGGTTGTCGTCCAACGGTTGTTAAAGATGGTGCTCCCCTTTTGGAAACCTATTTGTTTGACTTTAACGACGACCTTTATGGGGAAAGCTGTACCGTTTCTTTTTTCCAGTTTTTGCGAGGACAAGAAAAATTTGATGGGCTTGAACCTTTGATTGCGCAAATGCATCGTGATGAAAAAAAAGCAAAAGAAATTTTAAAGACAGTACAACCATTATCAACGTTGGATAGGCTGCTTACTTTTAAAAATATGTCCTAAACTGATCTGAAAAAGAGAGAAGAGCTGTAAAAATAGCACTTAAAGTGATTATAATCACAAACATATATTCCAAAACATCGTGGAATATATGTTTTTTCCGTTGTTGAGAGGGAGAATCGAATATCTGAAGATCTGATTTTGGCATCATTTTTTTCAAAGTTAACTTTATGGTTTTTGTTGTCATTCAAAACTTTACTGCTTGTTTCTTTCTGATACGTTAAAACTCATCATAAAAGATGCAGTAAAGAATAAGCAACCAGCCTATTTAGCAATAATAGACGTGAAGAAGGAGAAAGGCTGTTTTTAAAACTTCTTGCGATTTTAAGCTTATAGTTTGATAAAATTTAATTGATGACTTTTTTTATTTTAAAAGTTTATTGTTTCTTTTTTCTAATTTGGCTTATTATGTCATTTATGCCGTATCATCGTTTATGATGAGAGTTGGTTCGTGTAACCTTACGCATGTGATATTTTGTATTATGTAATGAATATTTTTACAAAAGTTTTGTTTGTCGAGTCTTGTGAAGAAGATTTAGTGCTCAGCAGCAGTTTTCGTGCTAACCAATCACGTAAACGAGAATGAAGCTGCTGGAAAATGCTTTAAGTTTCGTTTCTCTTGTATATTGTGATGGGGAATGCATATTAAGGAGACTGCGATTGATTGTAGATAAAAGAAATCATTGCGAGAAAGCAGGTGTATTTGTTTCAAAATTTCTAATGCTTTTGATGGATAAAGGCACAATTTTGTTGTCGTAACACGTCAATCTTTCAGATTTTCAAGTTAAAAACTATCCATATATTTCCTTTGTCTTTCACAAATGTAACGCCTATAATGAAAAGGAAAGACAGTCTTGTAAGGATATGAAAACACAAAGCCAATAATGTTTTGTTGTTTTTTGATAGAAATATTGGATAAAAGTTAGAACATCTTTCCAATCTATGTTCGGTCTATTCGTGACTTTATGGTGTTGTTTTTCTTATAAAACTTTTTCTTTAGTGTTCCTCAACGCGAGCAGTATGTTTGAGATAAGGATTAAGGCGCTTTAATGCTCTCTCTACTGTTACAGCTTTTGTATGCTAGATGAGGAGAGCCCTATTGCATTATCCA
Organism: Bartonella sp. CL70QHWL; assembly: GCF_042194855.1. Lineage (NCBI taxonomy): Bacteria > Pseudomonadati > Pseudomonadota > Alphaproteobacteria > Hyphomicrobiales > Bartonellaceae > Bartonella > Bartonella sp. CL70QHWL. The sequence continues at coordinate 48,665 of NZ_JBHINJ010000011.1, forward strand.
TTTGCGTAATCTCTGAAACCGGTTTACAGCCTTATTGGGAAAAAATATGAAGTTATAAAGGGGAAAATCAGTCCAGATGACAGTCTTTTTTAAATTCGGCTTTGCTACTTTCAAAAGGGTCCAGAGCAATATCTCTTAAATCATGAAAATAACAGCTTCAGGCTTTTGTTGTTCTTTGAATAGGATATCACGCCCCACAGGTAAAATAAAATGCTGGAATATCCTTGTTTTGCTAATTTATGCGCTTCTTTTGAAGAAATATCTCTCAACGCTTCCCATATTCATTTTCATGATGGCACTCATGAATGGTATCGTGCAAGCTTCGTTGAGCGCTATCATCTTTATGCCTAATAAAAGAGCAATCCGACACCATCCGTTATATTGACAAGCCTTCAGTTTTGTACAGTCTTGGCTATTTGAGAGCGTTTATGAGAGTTTGTTCTTAACTCGTTTTATTTCACACGAATACTTCCTGCTTGTGACATGCAAGAAACACGCTTTTGATTGCTTCACTATAAATAGGTTTGAGAGAATCTTACGGTATTAGGATTTATCATTCAACGTGCAAAATAATTAATTGTTATAAATCAATATGTTGTAGTTAATCATAGATTATGGCTTACGGCTTTTTTTATAAAATACTCTGCACGCCTTTTATTCGGAATATGGGGCTTTCTTAGTGGTTTTACTGTCGTTTTAGGTGTCTGTGGCGTACGAATGAGCTCGTATTGGTAAAGGAAGAGAAAAAGAAGGTGGAGCAGTGATAAAAAGTGAGGTGAAAATAATTTTCTTTGATCATCATATGAATTTTCACGCATTTTTATGGCGTCGGGTGTGCATGCTTGTTGTATATTGAGGAGCAAAGCTTGCTTGTAGAGTTTTATGAAGTGGCAAGCCAAGGGAAAGGCGCAAGACAAAGATTATTGACAGATTGTTTTTTACAAATCGATGTGTATTTAAGAATTTTCGTCTTTTAAGGCGAGGAGGAAGTGTGCGAACCCTCTGTTTAAAGACGCGCTAAGCGATAAAGATGCAGCGAGCGTGATCCGTGATGACAATAGGCAAGAAGAGGCAGAGAGGCTGTTTTTAAAATTGTTTGCATGGCTTCAACAGCTGACTTTTCTATAGTTGGAGGAGAAATGGGAATGTGATAGGCTTTTATGCCATATTCATTTGCGATCGTTTTAATGCTAGAAAAGTCAGGTTGATGGAGCTCTTCGTGATCGGGGCGGTTACAGATAATTGTTTTAAAACCAGCTTGTGCCAATGTTTTGATATTTTCTATGCTAAGTTGGGCGCTGATAAAAATATCAGGTTCAATTTGTTGTAAATTCATTTTTGTTTATTCCCAATTGCATGATCTTCACGATACCCTCTGGTCTGGTATATAGAAAGAACATAATGAAGGTAAGTTTTTCAGTGGCATCTTAACAAAAATATTCTTTTTGTCGAGAAAATCTATTTGGGAAAAATGAGCTATAAGATGCAAAATATCTCACTCCGCAACATGTTCGTTATGCGATTTATGAAAGACGGATGTTTGGTCTTTGTGGATAATCTATAGTGTTTACTAAACATAGACATTTCATTGTGTTGCTTGTTTACGTGCTTGCTAGAGGCACCCTTATTTCTCTTAAGCCCATTTTACTCTGTCGAGCGTCAAAGAGTATAAAATTCATGGATCACCACCCTTTTTACGCTTATGAAGAAGGAAGTCGGCACCTATTATATTTGCCAGCCCCCAATATTGTAATAGTTCTTGGTACTGGAGATTCTGCATAAGAAGCATTTTAAATCCTTTTTTGTACAGTTCTTGCCCACACGCCAGCCCTGCTTGTACGTACAAGAGATATGATTTTGATTAATTTAATATAAGAGGCATGAAATGAGAGAATCTTCCTGATTTCGGCTCTCTCATTCAACGTGCAAAACAATGAATTCTCCTTATAGTTTGTTGTATATTCAGAGTGGAGCTTGCTTGTAGAGTTGTATTAAGTGGATAGCATGAAGGGAGAAGCCCAAAAGGCCGGCGCAAAATAAGAAGCTGGATCATTTACAGCGCATTGTTTACAGATCGACATGGATTTAAGAATCTTCGTTTTAGGGAGGGGGAAGAAGAGCATGCCTCTTTTAAATTTATTTTGTTCTTTTCAAGAATATCATCTTCATAATGTTTTTGCTCATGCTAAAAGAATATTATAAAAAAATTGCGGGCTATTGTTATTTATCCTAAAAATAGGAGAAATGGTTATTTTGCACGTATTGGATGCTTGTTTCTTTTATTACTTTCTGTATAATCGTAAAAACGATAATGCTGAAAGGCGTAATAAATGATTATTGGACTTTTGAATCAAAAGGGAGGTGTCGGAAAAACGACGTTGAGTGTTAATCTTGCGGCCAGTTTTGCCCGTACCGGTTCACGGGTATTGCTTATTGATGTTGATCCACAGGGAAGCGCATTGGATTGGGCTGCTGCGCGTGAAGGTGCACCTTTGTTTTCGGTTATTGGTTTACCGCGTGCAACGGTTCACAAAGAGATTACACAGATTGGTCATGGTTATGATCATATTATTATCGATGGTCCTCCGCGTGTAACTGATCTTGCTCGTAGTGCTCTTATGGCTTCGGATTTGGTGCTTATACCTGTTTTGCCTAGTCCCTATGATATTTGGGCAGCGGATGGAATTGTAAAGCTGATTGACGAAGCACGTGTTTATAAAGAAAATCTCAAATCTGCTTTTGTTATTAATCGTAAAATAGTCAATACAGCGATAGGGCGTGATGTGAACGAAGCTCTTGGCATATACCCTGTGCATGTTCTTTCTTCTAGCGTTGCGCAGCGCGTGATTTTTGCAGAAGCAGCAGCACAGGGGAAGGCGGTTTATGAAGTTGATAAGCAAGGACCAGCAGCAGCAGAGATTGAAGCGGTTGCAGCCGAAATCAAGGAGTTAGCGCGATGAATAAAAAAATTAAAATTGGCACAAAACCAACGAATAAATCAATTCCTTTAACAGCGGATGCATGGGTAGGAAGCCACAAAGGGAGCATGAGTGGAGGTATGAAGCGCCTCACGATTGATATACCAGAAAGTTTGCATCGGTTGATTAAGGTCAGTTGTGCAAGTCGTGGAACTAAAATAGCTGATGAGGTCCGCGAATTGCTTTCACAAAAATACGGAAAAGTGTAAAAAATGATACGATAATTTCGTTGGTTTGAGTGCTTTTTCTAGAGATGATATCGATTGTTTTTATACGAAGTTAATAATAAAAGTGCTCTTCTTTTTTCACGATGGTTGCTTCATTCAAGTTGTTTTTCATAAGGTTCTGTATCATCGCATGAAAGAGCTATGAGTTTGCGAAAAATTCTCCGTTTCAAACTTTTCCCTATAAATGTGATAATCATCATACTACTTGTGATCTTATCCGCTAGATGAGTAGATAAGTTTATTCTTCCATAAAAATTATCTTGATAATGATTTTAAACATCAGGTTATTTTTTTGTTTATTGTACTTAATACATGCGTAAATAATGTAATTAAGAGTAGCGTTGATTATTTTTTTCTGTTATGCAGCAATCCGTTTTATTAAATTATATTCATTGTTTATAAAGGGGGGGCTAAAAATAAGTAAAATTTACTGATATTGACGCGCTATAAGTTTTCCTAATAAACAAAAGAAGTCATTGAGCATATTATAGACAATATTTCTTACATTTATATGATTTTATAGTCTTAAATAGTTAATGCCAGTCGTAATGGTACGCAAGGCAATAGGCTTTTTTCTTCAATTGGAATGTATAAGATCGCTTTTTTAGCATTTCTATTGGCTTTTAAAAAGTACAGGGGGGGACTTAAAGCTTTCTTTCTTTTCCGGTGGTTTAGAAATGATAAGAGCGCAATCTGTTGATTAAAAGGTGTATTTTTTCGTTTGCAGGGAATTTGCAATGGATATAGGCATGACGAATTTTGGGTAAGATATCGTGCTGCTTCTCGTTACCAAGAGGTTCTTGAAGGAAAAGAAATGATTAAAAAGCTTTTTGAGAATGTCAAGATATCAGAATTTTTGCTGAAGTTTTAACACTTCAAATACAAAGAGCTGCCGTGCAGATAATGTTACAAATACAAGTCTGATAAATGAAAGGCAGTTTTCATGATTTAACATGTTTGCGTTGGAAGTGTACGTATTTGCAAAGGAAAATTAGACGCAAGGTTACAATATAGGAGGGGATGTGAATCCAAAGATATTGTTAATAAAATATAAAACAAAGAGAGGGGTTAAATCATGAACAAGATCATTATAACAGCGCTACTGCTTTGCGTGGGACTTGTCGTTTCTGGTTGTGAAAAAACTTATAGCGTAGCAGAATTTAAGAAAGATAAAAAATTGATGCAAGAATGGGGAAAGAAATGCGATAAAATGGGCCCCTCTGCTTTTGCAACCAAGAATTGTCAAAATGTCATGCAAGCCGATATGGAACTTTTTCAAGAGCATTATAGAAATCTTGCAAAGGAACTTCGTGAAAGTAGCAAAAAGGGGAATGAAACTGAAAAACAGCAGGACAATAATTAAATCATAAAAATATATTGATAGCGGTATTTTTCTTTGTACGCGATTATCATCATAGATTGGGAAAAATCGCGCACAGAAGTGGATTTTAAAATTTTTGAAAATGCACAATGAACCGAATGTACAATTTTAATCGGGTGCTAAATTGTGTCCTAAACTTTGTAAATTTGAAAAAGGGGAATTTATTGATGAATAAAGCCATTATTATAGCATTGCTGCTTTGTACTGGACTTGTTGTTGCTGGTTGTGAAAAAACTTACAGCGTAGAAGAATTTAAAACAAATGAAAAATTATACGAGGAATGGGCAAAAAAATGTGAGAAGGATGATTCACCGCTCAAATCCTCTCAAAATTGTAAAAACCTTCGACAAGCATATGTAGAACTTTTTTTAAGGCCCTAAATTATGTCCTAAACTTTGTAAATTTGAAAAAAAGGGGAATTTTATTGATGAATAAAGCCATTATTACAGCATTGCTGCTTTGTACTGGACTTGTCGTTGCTGGTTGTGAAAAAACTTATAGCGTAGCAGAGTTTAAGAAAGATCCAAAATTACTCGAGCAATGGGCAATGAAATGCATGATATCAGGGGATTTAGATTCTCAAAATTGTAAAAACGCAGATAAAGCGTATCGTGAAGTTCATGCCCGAGATTGGCCTGGTTCGAGCTTTGTACATGATGACGAGAAAAACACTGAAGAGAAAAAGGAAGGGAATTAAATCATGAATAAAGCCATTATTATAGCATTGCTGGTTTGTACTGGACTTGTCGTTGCTGGTTGCGAAAAAACTTACAGCGTAGCGGAATTTAAGAAAGATAAAACATTACTCGAAGAGTGGGCAAAAAAATGTGAAAAGCTGGATCAATCTTCTATGGAGAAATCTAAAAATTGCCAACATGCCAGACAAGCATATATGGAACTTATGTTTGGCATTCATTAAAAACATACAGTTCAATAAGTAAGGAATTATTTAGTTCTTGATTCTATTGCGTTTTTTAGGCTCTCTCTAACTTTTAGAGAGTCTTTTTATGGCTTCAAGAATTAGTCGTTTACGATCTGTACTCTTTGTGTAAACGGATGTTATACTGTCATTTGTTCAGCCCAAAAGTGCTTTCAATTGTAGATAGTATTTCCTCCCAATGAGTTGTTACGTGTTACTGCTAATTTTTTAATGTTTTGGTTACATGTATTTAAAATATGAGATTAAATTTATCTTTGGGGTGTTTTTTTGCCTTTATCACAAATAAATGTTTCATCACACTAAGATCGTCTTTAAGCGTTGCGGCTAATTTCGGAAAAATTGGGAGGAAACATTTGTTTGGGAATTACTTTTCTCTGTTTTAATAAAGAGAAAAACATTCTGAATGTAATTATTATCGTTTCATACTCAAATGTTTTTCTCAAACTATTTTAAAAAATTGCTTTTGATTTGAGAATATTATAACATTAGTTAAGATGTGATGCAGTTTTGCTAGGACGGTTTTGCCGGATTTGTGAGGAATTGAGCGCCTTCCACACCTTTTTATTTTTCCCCTCTCTTTTCTGAGTTTGCAAGGGTTTCCCTTGTTATTTTTTTATCTTGATTGTGTCGTAATATTATCATGTTGAGCGGTGGAGCTCATATAAAAATTTACGTATGAGGTGTTTTTTGTTCTCGAGTGTGTGATGAATATTTTTTTGAATAACACTTTTATTTATAAAAATAATTTAATTATTTTATACTGAATAAGGATCTCGAATATAGTAAGATTCTCTTATTCCAAATCTGTTCTAGGTTGAATCAATTAAAACCATCTGCTTGCACGTTACAAGCATGGAGAACCGTGTGGATAAAAACTGTTGAAGAAAGAAGTAAAAATGCCTCTTATGAACGATCTCAAGTGCTAAAGATTGTTGCAACATTTGGGGCTGGAAAAGTGTGTGATGCTGCTGGTTTATTTTCTCATAAGGGTAAAGATGGTTTTCAATAGATTTATTATAAGCTTCATGAAATATTATCCTTTAAAATTGTGATATGCCCTGAAGGGGGGAAGCAAGAGGAGCTTACTCAATAATGGAGACAAAGTATTTACAGATCGGATCTGGTAGAAAATTTCGTTTTTTAAGGTGGGAATGAAGTTGAGATTCAAGATAGCGTGAAAAGACGGACACTGATGGTTAAAAATGCATACAAAAAGCAGAGTTTACACTCAAATAGTTGCAAGTGATGTTTGAAATTGGGTGTGTGGTTTATCTGTAGAATTAAAATTTTTCTTTGATCTTATGTGAAATTAAGATGCTTATTTGCGCAAACTACAATAAGCCAAGAGAGTATGCTTAGTATATTTCTATTACGAGAACTAAAATAACAACAAAAGCATTGATGGTGATAATTAAGGTTGAGTAAAGCATAGCGGCTTTTACGAGATCAGCCATAAAAACCTCTTTCTGTTCTTTTTGAGGTGATTTTATGAATAACAATATGTTACATATCTGTAATATATGCTGCTACAATATATTCGGCAAGCTTAAAATCGTTCCTTTTTTATAAAAGCTTAAGGAGTGGGAGTATTGTGAATCCTAAAAAAGAAAGCTTTAAAAGGACTATTGATTGCTTTTGTAAGTTTTGTGTTGCTGGAAACTTTTTTTTCCTGTTATGCTATAAAGCACTGTCATTTATAACGGTAATATAAGGCATATAAGTTTTCTTGGAATGTTTAAGTATTTTTTAGTGTGCGATGAATATTCGTAGGTTTATTTGTTGAGCCTTTCGTTTAAGTGAATCACAAGAGTGGAAGTCAAGAGAAGATCGTTTGACAAAAATTCGGACTGCGTACAGAGCAGATGGAGTTAAGATCTTGGTTCTTTAAGGTGAGCGGAGGAAGACAAAAATGTTTTTTGATCGTTTATCTCATAGCAAGATTGGTTAATGCTGTTCTAATGGGGCATGTTTTGCACAAAAGTAAAGAACGTTCCAAACGAAATATACTTATGTTGTATATTAGTATTGCATATTTATGTACTTGTTTTAAAGAAACATCTCTCAACGCACACGACAGACATTTTACGATGACACTCGTAAATGGTATAACGGTAAATGTGACTAGTATAACAGTAAAGCTCTCGTGAAATAATATAAACTTTGAATAATATAAAAATCTGTAGAATGCTATCATCTTTATACTTATGAAAGAGCAAGTCACAATCATCGTACGCTTGCTTCCAATATTTATTATAGTTCTTGGCATTTGCTAAGGTTCATAAGAGGCATTTTTCTTTCAGCGTATTTTATCAACACATCAGGGCGTTGTTTGTGATGTGCAAGCAAGTGATGTTAATTTATTCAACATGGAATAGATTTGAAATGTGATGATTATGAAAGAGAAGAGCCGCATTTAAAAGGTTAAAAACGAGAGAAAGTTCGTAACAAAAATTGTACCTTGATTATAAAATGATTGTTTCTCTGTTTTTATACTAGTAGCGCATGTAAAGCCGCGATATTAAGAGCAAACTGTTTTATGGAGCGAAATAATCTATAGGAAGATACTGTGGAAATTCTGAAAATATCAATGTGGGGGAGCATTAAGCATTATGCATTGGATAATATTTTGATTTATAATGATAATCTATCGTTACTCAACTTGAATTAGAGCCCTGAATACTGGAATTTTTTTCATTCCAAATTTGTTTCGTGGTGAATTAATCAAAACAATGTCTTTTGCAGTTACAAGCAGGGAGCTCCCATGCGCAGAGAAATTGTACAAGAAAGGCCACGCTTTTATGAACCATCTCAAGTGCCAAGGGTATCAGAACATAAGGGGTTAGAACAATATGTGATGGTGCTGGCTTGCTTCTTTTATTAAGCGTAAAGATGGAAAGTGCTCAATGGATTTTATACATGTCATGGAAGATTTATCATTATACCATTCATGGGCCGCGGCGCGAAATAGGCTTGGGTGCACTTAAGAGATGTTTATTTAAAACAAGCGCGTGAATATGCGATTGAAGACGTATCGAACTGATTGGCTAAGAAACTCTTGAAAAGGTTCAAAAAATCTTATATAGTCGTTCATTGCAAAGAAAAGCGAATGATAACTTAAAAAAGGAAGATTGATGGCTGTTTAGCTATTTTAAGATGTCTTTTTTTATATTGCTGTATGGCTGATCTGTTCAAAAGAGCATTCTTTTTGTGTCTTATGCGAAATACTGCATGTGTGCGGAAAGAGCATGGGAGAGGGGGTGTCTTTTTGAATGGGTGCAAACTGATCTTGTAGGGTGCCATCTTATGGGACGCCAGAAGGTATACAGGTTTAGGTGCAGAGAGAGCCATACGGTTATGGAGGGTAAAATGCTGCTATCGGTAAAATGCTGAAATTTTTAATGGGCTTACGTTTTTATATGCTGCAAGATAGGCTGCGGGTTTTTGTCGGCAGATAGTTTTTGTGGCCGAAGTTTTCGTGAGAGCATTGTTGTTTTCTGTTGAAGACGTACTGGTGATAAAATAGGCAAAGATAAAATCGGTAAAGCGAAATAGACAGAACAAATATGGAAGTTTCGATATTGTCGTAAGGTTTGAGTTTATAGCGTTTTGATGAATTAGTATAGCCGCAATGATGGTTTTGGAGCAAAGCAAGAAAAATATTTGAAGAGAATGCGTTGAAAGTTGAAGTGGTATACGCTTTGAAGGATTGTCGTGCTGTTGTTTGAGCAATGTTTGCACCACGAGCTTGGTTGAGTGTATCAGCATTGAAGAGAACCTGTTTAATCTCCCTCATTTGAAAGTAAGATTGAACAATAGTGTTGAAGGGGAAGTAAAAATGTCTGTAGTGCAATATGGTGATGATAGTTTTGCAGCAAAAGCAAAAGTTCTTGATAATAATCTTATTGATCGTGATTGGGCGATGACAAAATTTGTTGCTGCTGTTAAAGGATTAGCTCAAGTTGTTGATTATGAAAGCAATATGCTAGAGAGCAGTGGTGTTCCAGATTACGAAGAAATAAATTTGCGTAAAATACGTGGTTTGCGTGATCTTAATAAATCCATGAGTGATGTGAAGCGCTACATGAATCAAGATATTGAGCATGAGGTTGAAAGTTTGTTGTCTGATTTACAAGAAAAATTACAGCGTAATAGTGAATTACTTCAAACACATTTAAATGCAGTTAATGATCTTTCTAGAGCTATACAACTATCTGGACGTGCAAAAGAAATAGAGGAATGATCAAATCTGCTTAATACGGGCTGTTCTAAGTCATGACAATGATTAGGTAGGGCAGTTGATTTGGATAAATAGTGCGTTTAGTGAGTAGACTTGTTTTAAGTGCATTTGGGTATTTAAATTATTATCCTGTTGTACTGTAAAATGCTGTTCTTAAAACAGTGTCTTTTAAGGTGTAGTGATGTGAACCGCATGCTTTGGGAAACTGGCTGAAAGAGAACTCAGAGAAGGCGGATTATTTACAGAGAATTGTTTGCAGACTAAGTTAATAGGGGGCTTCATTTTTTAGTTTAGGGAGAGGCCGATCAAGAGGATATTTAGACCAGCCTGTGATGCCTTAAAAACAGCTTCCTTGGGGCTGTGGTAATGTAAGGTTCATACATTAGAGTCTTTTGCATGCATTTAGCAGATCTGGCAGCGACTTACTCTCCCGTGCCTTAAGGCAAAGTACCATCAAGCGTTGGAGCGTTTCACGGCCGAGTTCGGGATGGGATTTGGTGCATTCACTCCGCCATAACCACCAAGTCAGCAAAAAGCATGAATGATGAAGAGTATGTGATGAGTATTGCCTATAAGCCTCATGGAGTATTGTCCTTTGAAGTGTGGTGATATGAAGCGGTTCGTTGTTTAAATCTATATGTTTGAGATAAAAATTAAAGCGGTTTAGTATTTTCTTTCTGCTGTTTTTAGTTTTTGTATGTCAGATTGGAGAGAGCATCCAGATTTGAGTGGATATATTGCGTATATCTTTGTTGGCGTAATATTTGAAATGGGGCGGCAATCTCATTGTGAAAGAATAAAGGGGGAGAAATCAGCTTCCCTCTGTCCTGCCGTCTTTTAATTTAGCTTTATGTCTTTCAAAAGTATCTAAAGCACTATCTGTTAAATAATGAAGATTACGTATTGTTTCACGCTTTTTTTATTGTGTTTTTTACTGGGGGCACGTCCTTTATGCACGACAAAATGCTCAAAATAGAATGGATTTGTTATTCCTAATTCACGGCCTTGTTTTAAAGAGATATCTAAGCTCTCAAGTCTATTTCGTGATGGTGTTTGTGGGGCGGCGCAACGACATCTTTGATGCAACGGCGCTTGTGAATGGTATAATAAAAAGTCCCCATGGAAATAATATAAAATCTATAGGGTACGACCATCTTTATGCTTAATAAAAGAGCAATTTGATATTGTTATATTCTTTGCTTTCTTCCAATGTTGCTACAGCCCTTAGCACTTGAGATGGTTTATTAGAGGCATTTTTAATCCTTTCTTAATAGTTTTTTATCCCTATGGCTCTTCCCCCTTGTCACTTGCAAGAGATATGGTTTTGGTTGATTCAACATGGAACAGGTCTAAAATGAAAGAATCTTACGATATTCTGGATTCTCATTTAACATGCAAAACAATTAATTGTCTTTATAAATCAAATGCTTGTCTTATGATGGAGTTGCTGTAGCATTGAGATTTTAGAGGAAAAACATGCCTTTAAGAATTTATACCAGATACTAAGTCTTTATAGCAGGTATATTAAATGCACATCATCTAAAATAAATAGAGCGTCCACAGCGAAGAAGGGGCTGACTTTTTTAAAAATATGCATGAATGCTTATTCTGTTGTGCTGTAAAAACATCATCGCTTGAGGTGTGGTGATATAAGACATAAAACTTTATGGGGTATTTTGATGAGAGAATGCTAAGATATTCAGTTTTTTATTCAATATGCAAAAGAAATATTATAAGTCAAAATCTTCTTTGATGTGATAATGATTTTTGAGAATTTAAAAATATATATAAATTTAAATAAAAAAGCAGCACTTTGTGCTGCTTTTTTATTTAAGTTAAAATTAACTTCTGCTTTAGAAACGATAACGTATTCCGCCAGACAAATTGGTGCCAGATACACCGGCTTTTTGCAGTTTTTGCCGATAGCTGATATCGGCGTTTAGTACGATATTTTGAGAAAGATATGCGTTCACCCCCATGCCTCCCTCAACTGAAGAGCCGGTAGGATCAACATGAAAGGTATCAGCAATTTTTATTGTTTTACCATCGCCAAAAGTTCTGATAACATTCATTTTACCATAGAAGGAAACAGCCTTGTTTTCTTCAACAGCCATTATCGTTTTTGTTAAACGTCCACCAAAACGGATCAACCATTGATGTGGATTGCCCATGTCTACTTTTAAGCCATTGGTATCTGAGAAAATATCAAACATGAGATTTTGATAAATGAATTGAGCTTGTGGTTCAAAGACCAGCCCTTTTGTATTGGTTGCTAATTTCTGACCAATGGTTGCAGATATATTAAGCATCTCGGTACCATCCAATTTTGCGGCATTCCCAACAAGAGCCGTGGTAATATTTCCTTTTAAGGTTCCGTAAGAAAGAAGTGTGTTTAGATATATACCATTGCTATGTTGGATGCTGCTGTAAGCGGCAAGAGACCATTTATCAAGAGTTGTCTTTTCAGAATCTTGCATCTCTTTGGGCGTAAAGGCAAGTTTTCCGTATGTTCCTAAAAGACCAAAATGTGTGCTTATGTCTTTACCTTCCAAGGCGGCTAATATGACACCTATTTGTAAAGCAGTATAGTTTACATCAGCACCATAGCCATAATGTAATGGATCGCGGTTGGAAGATAAGGTGACTTTCTCGCCGTAGGAAGAGAAAAAGATACCATTTTTTTTATTGTCTTTTGCCCCAAATACTATTGTGCGCATATTATCTAACAACGTGTTTTGATTGTTTACATCAGTAAATCCAGCAGAAAACAAAGTATTAGATATGGTTAAATAGTTTGCTACCTGTGGTAAAAGGGCTCGAACCTTTTTATCCTTATCAATGTAGGCATTCTGTAAGCGAAAATCCCAGAAATTACTGTTTTTACCAAAAAGATTTTGGCTCTCATGAGATGTTCCAGGTTTATAGCCTGTAAGTACATACTTATAAGGTTGTTTCCCTATTGTCATATAGTTTCCTGCTAACGTGAAGGAATTTTCATTTGCTTGTCCGGAAACTTGAATGATTGAAATCCCATGTGTCCCTAAAGGAAGTGACGCCATGCGTTCTTCCCAAACAGCAGAGCTATCGGTTATTTTTTTATCTGTTTCTTGGAGATTGATGTGAACAACAGTACTCCCTGAGACATCACCATTAATCACAATGCGATCAGTCTGTTGCTCCGTGATAGGAGAATGTTTATTCCATTGAGTGTTTACATAAATTTCTGCAATACCTGTTGTACTATAAACCGCTGCTGTGTGGGTCGTTTCGTCTTCTTGCGAAAGATTAGGTCCTATAAACAGAGTTTGATAATGTCCCTCCATTGGCTTGTCAAACATAATGACACTGTCTGTAAGGTGCAATTCAGAAAGATTAGAGTATGATTTTTCATCAACATCAAACTGTCTATAGTCATTTAAAATATTATCATTATTTGTGGCATTTTTATTCGCCTTTAAAAGCCATTTCGTCCCCTCTTTTAGATCAAAAACTGTTCTATTATCTTTAGAAGTTCTTACCCGACCTTCTAAAGAAGAGTGGTCTGCAACTAATGTAATAGTGTTTGTGGAGGCACTTTCGTTCTTGATATTTTTTAATAAAATATCGGCATGGACTTCTGAATTTTTAAGGTTGACTTCTCCGTCTACGCCTGTTCCATAAAGGTTGATACCGCTACCATGTTCAACAAAAAGCTTTGTATTCTCTAGAGTTACTTTATCTTTATTAGGAATAGCTTGTTCTTGAACGGCGTTGGCATTTCTTTCAGCATTGCGTGTATATTGTTTTCTAGGGGTATAGTATTGATTATTGCGGAAAATAATACCGTCTGCTTCATGATTTCCCGTGACATGTACGCTTGAATCCTTAAGTTTGATTGTGCCCCTCATGTTTAGCAAACCAGCTGTTTCTGCTGTTGCAGTAATACCTGTAGCATCAATTTCTCCACCATCTGATACGCTTAGTGCAACAAAACGTGCATCAACTGTTCCCCCTATCATGTTGACTTTTGAATTATTTCCATCTGCATGTACAGCAAAACCATTGTCTTGAATTTTTTTGTTATGTAGCGTTATGGTCTTACCGTTTGTAGCCTCAACTCCAGAGCTTATATCCTCAGTTTGTGCAGGTTTTTCAGGTTGTTTTGTTGGCGATATTGGTTTTTCAAGCTCTGATTTTGCAGATACCTTTTGTGTTGAGGCAGATTGCACGGGCGCTGGTTTTACAGATTTTGGCGGTACCGGTAATGCTGATTGTCCAGTTTCTAGCCTTAAAGATATTGGCTGTGCGAGTTCTGGTTCTTTAGGCGTTGGCGATAGCTCTGTTGTTAGTCTTGTAGCTTCCGTGCTTGTAGGTTCTGACTGTGAGGATACAGCAGAATTTTCGGGCGTTTTTTTTCTGGAAGAGTTTGTAGAAGAGGATGGCGCCCCTGAACGTCTTCTAGATTTTGCTTCCATTCCTGTCGTTGAAGCTGTTCTTATCGCTGGAGATTGTGTAATAGTGTCTTGTGTGGCTGTAGGGGTAGATTGTACATCTTCTGTATTTACTTCAAGTTGCGTTTTTGGAGGTATAGTGCTTGTGGAAGTAGGCGTTGTAGATTCACTCCCTGTAGGAGAAGAGCTTCTGGTTGTTCTTGTAGACCTAGATGTTGAAGGTGGATACGAAGATGATGCATTTGAATAGGGATTAGAAGGTCTGGATGCACCTATTTGATGAGTGGGTTGCAGAGAAGAGAGAGCTATCGTAGGTTGTGTATTCGTATCATGAAGAGCATTAGACAAGCTGGTGGAAGAACAAAACAGAACTCCAGAAACTGTGTATAGTAAAAAACTTTTTTTCATATGGATGTATTCCTAAATGTTTCCCCTCTCTTAATAGAAGATAAAACCTTGGCCTCATTATGTTTATTTTGTAAGAGACAAAACGAAACATAATGAGAGCACGTTATATTTCAAGATAGGAATATAAGTATTTTTAAAAGTGATAGCGCATTCCAGCGGAAATATTTATTGCAGAGATGCCATCTTTTTTGAGTTTATGTTGATAGCTGAGATCACTATGAAGCTCGATATTTTGCGATAAGTGCGCCTGAATACCAAAACCACCTTCGATTAAAGATTCCATAGCAGCAAACGGAAAGTTTTCACTAAAAGTGTTGATCATGTTCAGTTTGCCGTAGAAGGAAAGGGCATGGCCTTTGTTTTGTGTCAAACGTCCACCAATACGGATCAACCATTGATGAGGTTTGCTTATGTCTATTTTAGAGTTATCGCCATCTGATTTAGAGTTATCGTCATCTGAGAAAGAACTCCTATCTGATAAAGAACCAAGCATGAGACGTTGATACACAAGTTGTGCTTGCGGTTCTAGGATTACACCTTCCAAACTGGTTGACAGTTTTTGACCAATAGTTGCCGCGGCTCCTAATGTTTTACTATTCTTCACTTTTGAGGTATGTTTGATGAGAGCTGTGGCGTTATCTTCTTTGAAAATTCCATAAGAGAGAAATGCACTTGCATAGATGCCACTGTCATGCTGAATATTTCCATATGCGGTGAGTGACCATTTATCAAACATATTTTTTTGAAAGCTCTCCTTGTTTTTAGGAGTAAAAGATAATTTTCCGTATGTTCCGAAAAGGCCAAAGTTGCTGCTGATATTTTTATCTTTTAGCGCTATTAATGTTGCTCCTGCTTGCAATGCAGCATAGCGAATATCTGCTTGGACACCATCTTGTTCTGCTTGAACCTTGGAAGAAAACGTGCTCTTATTGCCATAAGAGGATAAGAAAACGCTTCTTTCTGGATGATCTTTGGGTTCAAACATTGTTATTTGCATATTGTCTAACAAGATATTTTGATTGTTGACATCACTAAACCCAACAGCAAACATCGCGATAGGCATGACTAAAGAGCTTTCTTTTTGTGGTGTAAGAATTGTTCTTTTTGCTGTCCCTTCAAGAGAAGTAGAAGTTGCGGTTGCTTTATCATCATCTGTAAGTTTAGAGGTGCTCTCTGTAGCCGCGGTAGCGGTATTTCCAACTTTTGGGAGCAAATTCATATGCGCTTTTTCGGATGGAAGAGTCGTTTTCGATTCCGAGGAAGTGGTGTTTGTTTGGGGATCAATATCAGATTGCGAATTTTCATTTATTTTAGGCTGTCTCATTCCATGATCTGTTCTTGTGAATGAATTGTCCTTTGAATTATCCTTGTGTTGGGCAGCAACATGAGCGGGTGGTAATTTATCACTAGAGCGTCTTTGTCTTGTACTGGAGACAATAAGAGGTTGTCTATTCTCTTCAGATGAAGGAGAGGTTATATCTCCTTTTCTCTCCACGTTGGTTATTTCATTATTGTTCAAAGCTTCTAATACCGCTTTGCGTAAAGTATTGGAAAGTTCCTTGTTGTGTTCTTGTAAAGCACTATCTATTTGTACTGCTTTATTTTGCAGTTCAAACCAATTATGATTGTCTTGGCTCACCCATTGTTGGCGCGCGGTATTAAAACGCTGTTGATTATCAGCATCAAGAATTTTTTCTGCTTGCACGGCATCGGAAACTACTTTGTCGTAGCCACGTAATAAATTTTCTCTTGTTTTTAATCGGTTCTGACGTAATTGTTCAAGGTATGCTATGGCTTTCATCATATGTTGCATATCCAGATGGTGTTTGTTTGCCATGGCTTGGGCACGTATATTATCCACTTCGTGGTTCACCACGTTCATATGTGCATCAGAACCGTAACGACTTTCACCTGCAAAAGAGTTGTTAATCGTATCTCTTACACGATCCATATGATTTTCAAGTGCTTGGTTGAAGTGCGAATTATCTTCCATCATGGCGCCAGAGGCTATCTTCTCAAGATTTTTTTCTGCTTGTGTTGGTGTGTTTATTGAATCAATGGCATGGCGATATTGTTCAGGTAATTTCATGATCCCTTCAAGAGCATGGCGTTCCTGGTGGCTTAGACCAGAGTCGGTGCTGGTAGATGTGAAATTAAAAGAAGAAAAAAATAAAGCACAAGCGGCTGTACATAACAAAATATTCTTATGCATAGAGATGTTCCTTAAGATATTTTCTTTGTTTTGCTAAAAATGAACCACTTTTTGACACATTGCGTTTTTTTGTAATGTAGCAAAATATAAGCAGCACTGTTTTTCATCTCAGCGCTGCTTACGCGTCAAAATAGAGAGCTAAGATTTCTAAAAGCGATAACGCATTCCACCGGAAAAATTAATTCCAGAGAACCCAGCTTTTTGAAGTTTATGTTGGTAATTAACGTCAGCATGAAGTGCGATATTTTTAGAAAGCTGCGCGTTAATGCCAAGCCCACCTTCAAGGGACGAGCCCATAGAATCGAGATGGAAAGATTCCATAACATCGATAGTGCGCTTCTCACCAAAAGCTTTGATGACATTCAATTTACCATAAAAAGAAAGAACACGATCTTTTTCAATAGGAAGCATTGTTTTTGTTAAACGCCCTCCAATACGAACCAACCATTGATGAGGGGGCTTTATATTAACTTGGAAGCCATCAATATCTGAAAGAGTGCCAAAGGCAATATGTTGATAAATAAGTTGTGCTTGTGGTTCAAATGACACTCCTTCAACACCAGTTGCTAGTTTTTGTCCAACGGTAGCTGATATATTTAATGTATCCGTATTGTTTAATTCTGTGGTGTTGCCGATAAGGGCTGTTGTAATATGTCCGTTTAAAATGCCGTAAGAGAAAAGTGCATTAACATAGAGACCACTGTCATGGTGGAGGTTCCCATAGGCCGTAAAGGACCATTTATCCAGTATGCTTTTGTCAGAACCTTCCATATCCTTTGGCGCAAAAGCGAGCTTTCCATATGTGCCTAAAAGACCAAGATTCGCGGTCATATTTTGATTTTCTAACGTTGCTAATGTCATGCCTGCTTGTATAGCAGCATAGTGAACATTAGCACCATAACCATATTCCAATGGACTACGGCTGGAAGATAACGTCATCTTGTTGCCATAAGTCGATAAAAATATCCCTTTCTGTTTATGACCTTCTAATCCGAAAACTGTTGAGTGCATATTATCTAACAGTATATTTTGATTATTTATATCAGCCAAGCCAGAGGAGAATATTGCATTATGCATAACCAAATAGCTTGCCATTTGAGGAACAAGAGCTTTGATCTTTCCTTCATCATCGAGAGTAGCACTTTGCAAGCGGAAATCCCAGAAATTCTCATTTTCTTCCAAGGGAGCTTGTCCGTTGTTTTCTTTTCCAAGAGATGATGCATTGGTATTTTGCGCATCTTGCTTTTTTGATTCTTGTGGTATTGCGCTTAAATGACTTTGTGCCCTATCAGCTTTCCCACGGCTGGATGTTGGTCCATAGCCATAGAGTATGTATTTATAGGGTAATCCATCCATTGTGGTGTAGCCATTTGCCAGCGTGAAGGCGGTTTCTTCTGCTTTTCCAGACACTTGAACAAGTGAGAGACCACGCGCATTCAAAGGAATTGAATCTTCTTCATCATCGAATGGTTCTGCATGCTTTGAAAGATTGTTGAAATAGATCGTTGTGGTGCCTGAGACATCACCATGAACAAGAACACGGTCAGTTTTTTGTTGTTCTTTTGTAAGACCATTACTCCATTCGGTATTAAAGTAAATCCTTGCGTTGCCCAATGCATTGTAAACCGTTGTTGCATCGGAGCTTCTGTTTTGCTCTGCTTTTTGTGGATGTCTTCCTACATGCAAGGTTTGATAATGATTGTCTGCTAGTTTATGCGGCGCATTAAATATGATAGAGCTATTATTAAGGTTTAGGACTGAAACGATTGATTGTGCTCGTTGCTTAAGATCAAGGAGCTTGTAATCAAATAGACTAAAACTATCTTCCAATTCAAATAGACTAATTTTTAAATGCCACTTGCTGTTATTGTTTAGGGTGAAAACCGTTGTATTTTGAGGAAACGTTTTGGCTCTTCCTTCCATAATCGAATTATCAGCGTCTAATGTAAAAGTAGTAGGTTGAATCTTGAAGAAGGGTAAAACGTCATTCTTTAATAACATATCAGAACGAATTTCTGAGTTTTTAAGGTACACTGCATTAGCAACAGCTTTGGAATAATAAGGTCCGAAAATACCTACACCGTCGTTTACAAGAAGTTTTGTATTATTGAGGATTGCTTTGTTTACAACTTCTTCTCCTTCTTTTATTGTAGAGCTTGCAATATAACCAAAGTTGATACCATAGGCTTTGCCGTGGCCTATGACGTTTAATGTTGAATCTTCAATATGGATTGTGCCGTTTGTGAGTGACAAACCATGCTCTTTTGCCTCTCCCACAATTCCTTTGGCATTAATTTGACCACCTGATGTTGCAGAAAGCAAAGTAAAGCCTGAGTGCATTACTGAGTTTGTAATGGCAATATGACCTTTCTTAGCAACCACGGCATCATACTTACCACGAACAAAAACATTATGAAGGCTCTTCTCTTCTCCATTAGCTACTTGGACCGTAGGAATTTCAAGAGGTTGTTTATTTGCATAAGTTGGAGCAAAATGAGAAAAAATGAAAGTTCCAGCAATTGTACATAACAAAAAATTTTTCTTATAAATATATTTCTTACACATAGATATGCCTTTAGTATTTGGTATGCTTTGATGCTTACTTCATTCCCCTGATGGCGCAAGTACCCGATCAGTTTTTTATATCATTACGTTTTTATTGTAAATAACAAAACGAATTATATTTATGGTGTTCTCTATGATTTAAAGTTTTTTAAAGAAAAGCGTTTTTCATGGTCATAAAAAGTCGGGAAAAATGGACTTCATAAAATCGAGCTTGATAAGTATTTTTGTTTTAAAGTGCTAAAAATCAAAATATTTTGTATTTTTTATCGATATACAATAATTTTTATTGAATCCATTCGATTTTTATAAATCAAAAAGGCAGCTCTCTAAAGACTTCAACAGTCATTAAGAGATAAAGAGTTTTATTGCATTTGGTTTGAATGAAATTAATCCTTTCAAGAAAGCTGTATAGAAAGAACCATCATTGATGCCTCTTTCCGAAAGATTGAAAAAAGCAGCACATTCGTACTGCTTTTTTATTAAAAATGAATAGACTATAAATTGTTTTTTGCTTTTTCTTAAAACTGGTAGCGTATTCCACCTGAAAAGCTTGCTCCTGATATACCAGTTTTTTGAAGCTTATGTTGATAGTTAACATCAGCATGAAGGGCGATATTTTGTGATAATTGTGCATTTATACCAAGTCCACCTTCAAGGGCAGCTCCCATAGAATCAAGGTGGAATGGTTCACCAATCTGTATGGTGCCATTGTTAGAAAAAGCTTTAACAATATTCAATTTACCATAGAAAGAAAGCATACTGCCTTTTTCAATAGAAATCGTCGTTTGTGTTAAGCGCCCACCAACACGCACTAACCATTGATAAGGATTTCCCATATCTACATCAAACCCATCGACATCTGAGAGTGTGCCAAGCATGAGACGCTGATAAACAACTTGTGCTTGTGGTTCAAAGACCAATCCTTTCGTACTGGTTTCGAACTTTTGTCCAATGGTCGCCGATGCACTGAATGTATCAGCGTTTTTCAATTCTGCAGTCTTTCCTATGAGAGCTGTGGTGATATCTCCCTTGAGCATTCCATAGGAAAAGAGAGCATGGATATATGTACTATTATTATGGTGCAGTCCACTATATGCAGCAATTGACCATTTATTGAGTGTACTCTTGTCAGCACCTTCCATGTCTTTTGGGGTGAAAGCTAATTTCCCATATGTCCCGAAAAGCCCCACATTGGTGGTCATATTTTGATCTTCTAGAGCTACTAATGTAAAGCCTGCTTGTAAAGAAGCATAGTGAATATCGGCACCATAGCCATATTGTAATGGCGTACGGTGAGAGGATAATGTCATTTTATTGCCATAAGTCGAGAAGAAGATCCCTTTGTTTTTATGATTTTTTTTCTCAAAGCCTGTTTCTTGTATCGTGTTCAGTAAAGTGTTTTGATTGTTTACATCAGCCAGTCCAGCTGAGAATAGTGCGTTAGGCATGGACAAATAGCTTGCCACTTGAGGAACGAGAGCTCTGATCTTTCCTTCATCATCGAGCGTTGCACTTTGCAAGCGGAAATCCCAGAAATTCTGATTTTCTCTCAAATGGTTTTGTATGCTCCCTATTTGCTCAGAATTTGGTGTTGATTCAACTTTTATATTATTCTCACTCCTTAAAGCTATTCCGCCAAATGCAGCGAAGGTCGTGTCGGTTTTTGAGTCCTTTTCTTGTGATTGTTGACTTACTTCTCCTAAATGGCTTTGTGTGCTCTCTGCTTTTCCAAGACGTGATGTCGGTCCATAGGCATTTAAGACATATTTATAAGGCAAGCCGCCCATTGTGACATAGCCATTTGCTAGTTTGAAGGCATTTTTATCTGTTTTTCCAGATACTTGAATGAGCGACAGTCCACGCATATTCGCGGGAATAGAAGCTTCTTCTTTTGATGACACACCTTTTGAAAGGCTATTGAAACTAATTGTTGTGGTGCCTGTTACATCTCCATGGATAAGAAGGCGGTCCGTTTTTTGTTGTTCTCTTTCTAAACCATCACTCCATTCTGTATTGAAATAAATCCTTGCATTGCCTACTGCATTATAAACGGTTTCTATAGCGGAGTCCCTGTTTTCATGTGGATTAGGGAGCTCAATTGTCCGTCCTACACTCAAGGTTTGATATTGACTCTTTGCCAGCCTATGTGGCGCATTAAACACAATAGAGCTATTATTGAAGTTCAGTACTGAAACGGTAGACAGCGCTCGTTGCTTAATGTCATGGAGTGCATAATTAAATGAACTAAAATCACGATTTATGTCGTATTGACTTACATTTAAATACCATTTGCTATTGTTGTTTAAATTAAAAACAGTCGTATTTACTGCTAAGGTTCTTGCTCTTCCTTCTATAATCGAATTATCGGCAGTTAATACGAAAGTCACAGGATGAGGATCTGAATCTGTTTTCTTTTTTACATTGTTTTGTAATAATACATCAGAACGAATTTCTGAATTTCTAAGTTGAACTTCGGCAACAGACTTTGAAGATGACGGTCCTAAAATACCGACACCATTTCTCACAAGAAGTTTTGTATTGTTAAGAATTGCCTTATTGATAACTTCTTCACCATCTTTCAGATAATTTATGCTATGAAAAACAATACCGGATTTTCTTTTGGTTTCTATGAATGAATCTTCAATGTTAATGATACCGTTTTCAATTGATAGACCAGTATCCAAGGCATTGACTTTCACTTCTTTAGCATTAATACGTCCACCTTGTGATGCAGCAAAAGCAAACGAAGCTGAATGTATTGTTGAGTTTGTAATTGTGGCAATTGCTTTTTCTTTGGCATACACTGCGCTCGGTCCATTGCGGATAAAAACATTATTAAGAGTTTTTTCTTCTCCTTTCTCCAGCTTAAACTCACTAATAATTTCAGGAGGTTGTCTATTTGCATAAGTTGGAGCAAAATGAGAAAAAATGAAAGTTCCAGCAATTGTACATAACAAAAAATTTTTCTTATAAATATATTTCTTACACATAGATATGCCTTTAGTATTTGGTATGCTTTGATGCTTACTTCATTCCCCTGATGGCGCAAGTACCCGATCAGTTTTTTATATCATTACGTTTTTATTGTAAATAACAAAACGAATTATATTTTATGGTGTTCTCTATGATTTGAAGTTTTGCTTCAGAAAAACTTGTTCATGATCATAAAAAGTCGAGAAAAGTGGATTTCATAAAACCTAGCTTGGTTAAGCTTATGCTAAAAGCACTATGAAGTATGATATTTAAAAACTGTCTATTAAAGATAATCGCTATAAAAGCTCTATCGCATTGAGATGTATTATTTGATGTACTCACCAAAACGATCAGAAAATTTTCTCTGCTAGAAGAAGTGATGAGGGGGCTATTCACAGGCTTTCTTTAAAGAAGCTTTTCCTTAAGGGTAGCAAAGTCCATTTTTCTAAGGTCGCACAGCCCATTTCGCGATGGTTTTCATGAATGCTATAACGCTAAAGCTATAGAGTCCCATCATCTTTATACTTACGAAGGAGCAAGCCGATACCTTTACGGCTTAATAAAAGAGCAACCCCATTACATACTTTGCTAGCTCCCAATGTTGTGTGGATAGCCTTTGGCACTTGAGGCGGTGCATGAGAGGAATTCTTAGGCTTTTCTTATATAACTTTGCTTCACACGCCAGTCCCGCTTGTAATGTGTAAGTGAATGATTTTGATTAGTTCAACATGGAACAGATTTTAAATGAGAGAAATTTACGATATTCAGAACTCTAACTCAATGAAAGTAACGCTAAATTATCATTATAAATCAATATTTTGAATATTTCATTTAAAACATCTTTTATTGATACAAAAAGAACTTTATTGAGTTATTTCATTTTATAAATGAAAAAATTAGCTTTTTTGAGCGTTTTGTATGTGAAAGATAAAGCGCTTGTTGTTAGATTTTCTTTTCATGCATTAATTTTCTCAAAACTGTTTGTTTAGAAGAACCAGCAATGGAAGTGTAAATAAATCTTTATAGATAGCGACAACACATCGTAAAGAAAGAATTTATTTTATTGCTATAATAGATTGTAAATAACAAAAAAATACACTCCGTTTTTTGTTAATAGTAAACGGATCAATATGCTTATTTTTTTATAATTTTATATTAAAATTGGTAGTGTATTCTATCAGAAAAACTTGTCTCGGCTATACGTCTTTTAAAATTTTTTCTGATAGTTTACATCAATATAGAAGGTTAAATTGTGAGATAACTGTGTATTGTGCTAAACGCACCTTTAATGGCAGGATCTATCGGATTAAGGTAAAAATGAATACCAATCTGTTTAGTATCATCAATATCAAAGTTTTTTAAGGAAGTTCACTTTCTCATACAAGGATGGGGTACGATCTTCTACGGTCCTAACAATAGTTTTTGTTAGATACCTACCTATCCGGACTAACTGGGGAGGCTGTCTGATTTAATTTTAAGATCATCAATATGTTAAAAGTTGGTAAAAATCAAATCCTTAGCACACAAATTATGTTCGTGGTTCAAAAGGTTAGTTCTCTGATTATTCTTTGCAAATTTTTGACAAATGATTGTTGAGGCAATTAACATTTTTACAGCATAACTTTAATAGTATTTTTTATAGAAGTTTTAGAGATATCTGCTGTACAGATATCACAAGGGAAGAGTGTAGCCATATGAAAACACCATTATGCTCTGTTATATTGTAAGCTATGATTGATGATTTATCCAGTGTGCTTTTTTTCATTTTTCTAATATCATCTTTGCTTGGACAGCTCTATGGCGCATATTAGCACCATATCTACCTTCAAAGAGGAGCATAATTGAACGGTAAAGTTGTTGTACTTCCATAAGTGAAAAAGCAAGAAATCTTCTATTTTTTAAGATTTATTCTTAATGCTGTTATCTTTATATTATCTAAAAATACACTTTTTTAGCTTTATGGGCAAATTCGATGATGAATAGCTGCGCAACCCATGTGAAGAGGAGGAAAATTGTATTTAAGTAGAAAAGAAAACACTTCAGGAAAAAATGGATTTCATGTTCGAAAAGGCTGCATACTTTGTGACATATTCTAGATAAAAATACCTTATCTTTTATCTTGATAAAAATGGTATAATGTAATGATTTATAAAGATAATTTATCGGTACTTTCATTGAATTAGAGTTCTGAATAACGTAAGATTTTCTCATTTTAAACCTGTTTGTCTTAAATCAAGAAAAACCATTCTCTTGCACACCACAAGCGGGGCTGGCGTGTGGGTAAAAAATGTATAAGAAAGGACTAAAAATGGCTCTTATGAATCGTCTCAAGAGCCAAGGGCTTTAGCAACACCCACGAGCTGGAAAATATAATGATGGTGCCGGATTGCTCCTTCACAAACGTAAAGATGGTGGTACTCAATGGCTTTACCGTTATATCTTTCACGGGGGGCGCTGTTGCTAAATGGACTTGGGTGCCTTGAGAGATGTTTCTTTAAAACAAGCTCGTGAATTGGCAACTGGGTGGCGTGCTGTTTTACGTGAGGGGCGTGCCCCCATTAAAGAACGTGAGAAACGAAAACGTGAGGCAATGCGTAATCTCCATTACTTAAAAGACATTGCCTTAGATGCTTTTGAAAGTTGTAAAGCTGAATTAAAAATGATGGTAAAGATGGAAACGGGTTTTCACCTTTAAAACTCCATATTCTCCTCAAATTAGGCTGTTTGCCTATTTCAGAGATTACACAAACAGAAATACGCAATATCCTCGCTCCCATCTGTCATACAAAAGCTGGAGCTGCTAATACAGCACTGATGCGTCTAAAGCTTTGGTTTAAACATGGGCGTTGCGCGTGGATGTTGATTTTACAGGCAGTAGAAAAAGCAAGGGCTCTCTTAAGGAGGGATAGTGTAGTGTTATTAGTATTTATAAAGCGAAAAGGCAGCATATTGTGGCTGCCTTTTTTGTTAATGCATAGAAAAGAAATACGCTGTTTTGACAGTTTTGTTTTAAAACTGATAGCGTATTCCTCCTGAAAAGCTTGCACCACTTATACCAGTTTTTTGAAGTTTTTGTTGATAACTGACATCACCATGAAGGGAGAAATTGTGAGACAGTTGCGCATTAATGCCAACGCCGCCTTCAATTGCTGGTCCCATAGGATCAAGGTCAAAATCTCTGCCAATCTGGATGGTACCATTATCACCAAAGGTTTTAATCAAGTTTACTTTTCCATAGAAAGACATCGGACGGTTGTTTTCAGTGGAAATGGTTTTTGTCAAACGTCCACCAAC
>NZ_JBHINJ010000077.1:0-1254 GCF_042194855.1 Bartonella sp. CL70QHWL
ACATATGTTTTTGTTATCTGATCAATTTTATTGAAAAGTTGCGTGAACACTGTAAAGTCCATGGAATTCCTCTTTAACGAATTTTCAACTTTTTATCACCTTGAAACATAGATACATGCTAAACGCGTTATTCGCATTTATACATTACCTAAGTATTTTCATTACGATATCTTGGCTTTGATAAAATCTCTGTGCCTCTTTGAATTGTTCGGATAGTACTGAACCTTCTACATTGGCTTTTGTTTTTATCGTATGGTAGGCATCCCGTTTTTTTCATGGTCAAAAATTTTCATATCAAGTTCGCGTCTTTTCCTTTTGATAAGTGATTGCTCAGCATTACGTAAATGCGCTACCATTTCCATCTTTATAAATTCATTTTGGATCATGGCTAACGAACCATCGATATGTGCTTGAAGATCTGCAGTATCTTTCAGGTTTTCTTTTTTTTGAATTTCATCTAATAGATGTTGGAGGTATTTAAAACGATTTTCTACGTTTTCAAAAGTTTCTAAACTTACAGCTTTATCTTGTATCGATGCAAATTGTAAACGCTCCGAAATAGCTTTGCCCATTTTATCAAAAGTCCCAGAAATTTTGTTTTCTTCCTCTAATACCTTTTGATATGATTCCCTTGAAAGCTTATCTTTCTTATAGAGCGATTCTGGTTCTTTGAGAAAAAAACTAGAAACGTCAATTGTTTTAGGTTCAGTTTTCTGACTATTTGTTATAGCTTGATAGGTTGTTTCTGTTTGCGAAAGTTGTTTTTTTTTCAACTCAAGCTGTTTTGTTAAGAGCTCAATAATTTCCTCTTTTTTTAATAGCTTAATAAGCTCCAGATATTCTGCTGGTGTAGCAGGTGATTTCGGTGAAGCAGGTGATTTCGATGGAGTACGTGGTAGTATAGCATATGTATGCCTGAATGAATCTAGATGAGCTTTACCACCATTCACTGCAGGAGCAGGTGAATTCGATGGAGTACGTGGTTGTGTAAAATATGTCTTCCTGAGTGAATCTATATCACCAATATTCACTGAAGGAGCAGGTGGTGTCGCTGGAGTACGTGGTTGTAGAATATATGTCTTCCTGAATGAATCTATATGAGATCCATCAATATTCACTGCATGTGCCAAATTTATCATTCCCAAAAGGGTAATCATTCCTGTTATAATAAATCGCTTTTTCATCTGTCTCCTCGCTTAATTTCGGCAGGGATTGTTTTATTAATAGGCACACGGTTCCTATCATTTGGCTGTT
>NZ_JBHINJ010000078.1:0-1254 GCF_042194855.1 Bartonella sp. CL70QHWL
ACAAGAGCAGCTTTAACTCCAAGAGTTGTAACGGGCGGTCAAATGACTAGGGATGGGAATTTGGGTAATCCTCTTGTTTATGGTGTACGATCTGAGGGAGAAGCGCATGATGCTATTGTTTTCGGGCAAGTAGCGCAGACGAAGGCTGACCAAGGGATTGCAATCGGCTTAACTGCTTTAGCTGGTCGTAGTAGAGATAATAAAAATAGCATTGCAATCGGCTCTTCTCTAACCGATAGTTATGATGAAGAAGAGAGAACAGTTTCATTAGGTGATTTTTCAATAGCCTTCGGTAGTAAAGCACATAGTTATGCAAATGAAGCGATTGCTATGGGATACAATGCATATGCAGAGGAGCAGGCGTTGCAGGGAATTGCTATAGGCGCTAGCTCTAATGTGACGGTTGCGAAAGGTGTTGCTCTAGGAAGCGATTCTATATCCGATAGGGCTGGTGGTGTTTCTGGCTATTTTCCTTATAAGAAAGCGAATGCAACAGGTGCTGACGCTCAATGGAAGAGTGGTTATGGTGCTGTGAGTGTTGGTGATGTCAGCGAGAAGAAAACGCGACAAATTATAGGGGTAGCAGCTGGTTCTGAACTGACTGATGCAGTAAATGTTGCGCAGATAAAGTCATTACAAAATTACGTAGATAAAGGTTGGCAGCTGTCTGTTGGTGGTGCAGATGCTACAACTATTGGTATAGAGAGCAAGATCGATTTATTAGCGGCAAGTAAAAATCTTCAAATTAGCAAAGGCAAAGATGACAATAATATAAAATTTGATCTAGCTAAGGAAATCGCAGTCAATAAAGTAACTGCAGGAAGCAATACCCTAGACGCAACAGGCTTAGTGATTGCCAATGGTCCGAAAATAACCACCGGAGGTATTGATGCTGGAGGTAAAAAGATAACTGGAGTGGCAACGGGTACTGAAAGCACCGATGCGGTGAATTTTGGACAACTGAAGGAAATAAAAGAACAAGTAGCAGCCAGTAGTTTTATTAAACAAGATGCGCAGACGAAATACATCACCATTGGTAAGGATACAGATGGCGATAAAATCACTATTGCCAATAAAGATAATAAGACCAGAATTCTTTCTGGCGTTGCAGATGGCGCGGACGACGCTGATGCCGTGAATGTTGCGCAGCTAAAAGCTCTAAAAGACTCTATAACTTCAAGTTGGGATCTCTCTGTTGATGGTGCAGATACGACGAGTGTTGATTCAACCAACCCAATGGATTTGGCAGCTGGA
>NZ_JBHINJ010000079.1:0-1204 GCF_042194855.1 Bartonella sp. CL70QHWL
CCTTTCTATCAAAAAATGGTAACAAATCATAACTATTTATTAACCACATTTTTGTTCATTTAGAAAGATGTTTTATTCATAGAAAACAATATTTTATTATACAATTTCTGATGTGATAATTTATGAATCTTATTGAGAAAGAATGAGAGAGAAGAGAGCTAAAGTTATCCACAGATCATGGGGTTATTCACCCCATATCTTAAGATTGACCAGTGACATATGCCGCCCATTTATCCATATAAACGCGGCGCTGTTCTAAATAGTCAGTCCGACGATAGGCACGCTCTACTTTACCTCCTACTGTATGACTTAGAATGGTTTCAGCGACCTCATAGGGGGCATCGGTTGTTTCAGCGAGCCAATTGCGTAAACTAGAACGAAAACCATGCGGGCAGGCTTCAATTTTATTTTTTCTCATATACGCCGCCATCATCGTATGTGAAAGAGGACCACGACCGGTAAGTGAAAAGATGAAATCACTTTTAGAAATACAGCGGGCTTGTTCAATTACTTTTAATGCTTCAGATGATAAGGGGACGCGAAATTCTTTTGTTGTATCACGCTTTCCTTTCATATTCTCAGCAGGTATGGTCCATATATCCCCATCAATTTGATCTTTATGAATATGACGTAAAGGGTTAGAGCGAACCCCTGTAAGGATAAGCAAGCGCAAAGCAAGATGTGTTATGTTTTGTGTTTTACAGAGGAACTGATAAAAAGCTGGTATATCTTTCCAATCCATTGCTGGTCTATTAGTGATCTTATGACGTTGTTTTCCTAAGAGAGCACGTGCTTTTTCTGTTGCTTGTAAATCAACATTCAAACCCAAGGCAGCCGCATGTTTGAGACAAAGATTAAGACGTATCAATGCTGCTTGGGCTGTTCCAGCTTTTGTATGCCAAATGGGGGCAAGGGTATTGCGTATCTCTGTTTGGGTAATCTCTGAAACGGGTAAACAGCCTAACTTGGGAAGAATATGAAGGCGTAAAGGTGTAAACCAATTTCCATTTTTACCGTCACCTTTTAATTCAGCTTTACGACTTTCAAAAGCATCTAAAGCAATATCTTTTAAATAATGGAGATTACTTATTGCCTCACGCTTTTGTTTATTACGTTCTTTAATAGGATCACGCCCTTCACGTAAAACAGCACGCCATTGCATTGCACATTCACGGGCTTGTTTTAAAGAAACATCTCTTAAAGC
>NZ_JBHINJ010000012.1:0-68537 GCF_042194855.1 Bartonella sp. CL70QHWL
TCTTCCCATGATCAACGTGACCAATCGTACCAATATTAACATGCGGTTTTGTTCGTTCAAACTTGCTCTTCGCCATTGCTATTAATCTCTTGTTTTATTCCCTATTTTTGTTAGCACCTAGGGTCAGTCCTGCAAAAATGAGTCTGACCAGACTGTAAACAGCCCAATAACCACAACTCTTAGAGGCAAAACCCCACCCCATCTATAAATGGAATATCCTCCATCATACCTATTTGCCCAATCATCAACAACCATTTGGAGCGGGTAGCGGGAATCGAACCCGCATATTCAGCTTGGAAGGCTGCTGCTCTACCATTGAGCTATACCCGCATGACCCACGTACTAACTCTCCTTCGATGAATGGTGGAGGGGGTTGGATTCGAACCAACGTAGCATACGCAACGGATTTACAGTCCGCCCCCTTTAACCACTCGGGCACCCCTCCATTACACCGATAAAGTCACGCAATGAGACATCACGACAACCATCTTGAATACCCATTCAATTCAATCTGATTGCGAAGTGGTTATGACGATTACTATTGTATCTGTCAACAGAATAAATACAGTTCTGTACAAATTTCCTGCTCATAATTTTAAATCATAGATTTTTTTCTCTCTATTTTTCTTATTAACACGCTATAAAGAAGCTATGAAAGAAAAAACATCACAAAATTCTCATTATGCTCGTTTGCGTCGCCGATATCGCGATACAAAAGGCTCTCCTTCTCGATCTTTTACACACCCAAAGAAGAAAGCTGCTTCTTTACAGCAAGGGATCATCCATCTTTATGGCATTCATTCTGTTCAGGCTGCTTTAGAAAACCCAAAAAGAATTTTAAAATGTCTTTACGTTACACAAAATGCCTTAAAACGATTAAATATATCCGAATCAGATTATCCTTGCTCTGTTACATTATGCACCCCCAAATATCTTGATTCGCTTGTTGGAAGTGAGGCTGTTCATCAAGGTATTGTTCTGGAAACTCTCCCCCTCAAACCATGCAAACTGTCGGAACTAACCAATACTGATCTGGTCATTGTCATGGATCAAATTACCGATCCACATAATGTTGGCGCTATTATGCGCTCTGCAGTTGCATTGAAAGCTAAAGCACTTATTACAACTTGCCGTCACTCTCCCCACGAAAGCGGTGTTCTTGCGAAAGCGGCATCTGGAGCTCTGGAAATGATTCATTATATTACCGTACGAAACCTCGCTGAAGCTCTTCAAGAACTTCATCAAACAGGTTTTACAAGCTTTGGTCTCGATTCAGAAGGTGACCAACCTCTAGAAACAGCATTAACAGGGAATAAAATTGCTCTTGTTTTAGGAGCAGAAGGTAAAGGTTTACGTAAAAAAACACGCGAAACCGTTTGCGCTTTAACACGCCTTGATATGCCTGGAAATATTAAATCATTAAATGTTTCAAATGCAGCAACAATAGCACTTTATGTGGCACATCAATATCTTAGATCCTAGTTTTTAATTTTTTGTGAAACATCAAAAAAACCAACCAACAAAAAACCCGCAAAAAAACCGCCAATATGAGCTTCCCATGCTATTGAGATGCCATTTTCTTCAAACAAAATAGAAGAAATACCTATGATCAAATCAGTCGTCAGCCATATACTCATATAAACAAGCACCCCCTTAGAACACAGAGCTTTTTTGACAGACAATAAAGGTCCCAAAAGTTTTTCGTTCTGCGCATTGACAGCTAGATTCCCACTAGGAAAACCGTAACGTGCAATAGCACCCATCATTCCAGATACGGCACCTGACGCCCCAATAAGTGATATGGTACTTTCTTGATGAAATGTAAAATAAGTCAAAACAGAAATAACTGCCGTTAACACCCAAAAAATTAAAAAACGTAAAACACCAAAATGCCTTGCTAAAGGAGAGCCAAAAACCAAAAGCCAAACCATATTAAGAGCAACATGTTTAAAACTACTATGCATAAATGAATAACTCACCATGGTATAACAAAATGCTACAGGATCCCTCTTAAACAATGCTGGTATAAATGAAAAAAACTCAAGGCTTTCAACATAAAACTGATGAGAAAAAAAATACTGAGAAATGCAATAAAGACAAAAACAAAATGCTATCAAAACAACTATAATAAATGGAACATTCAATAAGGGTTCTTTAGGTTGTTTCGGCAATCGGGAAACATCATTATGGTTGTGACTAGAAACTTTCATTGTATAAAATCTCGTATTTTTCAGAAAATGGGTTATTCTTTATACAAAATAAATATACCACTCCCAGTGATACAAAATCTTTTTAACGCCTCTTCGAGGCCCCCTTTTAAATTTTCAATAGCTCTACATGAAAACACGTGTATTTTATACAAAAGATTTTAAAAAGCACGGATACCAAGAATATGATTTACAAACTTAATGGTATCCTGCTTACTTAAATGTGAAGTTATCATGCAATATACAAGGACTTACGAATAGACAAACTCACTTATGAGTGTGGTATATAATAAAAATATATAAACATTGTTTTCTTACTAGAAATATATTGATCACTGCATTTTTTAACCAAGCTATACTTCGATTGATAAACTTTAAATAATCTTAAATCTCAATTTTTCCATTAATAGAGATTGCATTGCTTCTACTCTTTGAATAAAAAACGACATCTCTATGAGAAAAGAACTACCAACACAGGCGTTCTCTAGATATACTGATTGGTGTTTCATGATGAATTACTTACTTGATAGTCTGTTTCCCTCATAAATGCAAAAGCGTCAGTTCATCTCTTTAACAAATATAAACAAGCCTTTCATTTCAACCTTTTACAGATAT
The DNA here is from genome assembly GCF_042194855.1 of Bartonella sp. CL70QHWL. NCBI lineage: Bacteria > Pseudomonadati > Pseudomonadota > Alphaproteobacteria > Hyphomicrobiales > Bartonellaceae > Bartonella > Bartonella sp. CL70QHWL. The sequence continues at coordinate 2,823 of NZ_JBHINJ010000012.1, forward strand.
AATTCAAGAACTGTCTCTTATGAAACACTGAAAAAATATGTTTATTCTAATGATGCATCTTTGAATTTAAACAGTTCATGACGGAGTTTTTTATTCCTTTCTTAGACAGTCTTATTTACACATCCGTCACTTTTAACGCGCAAGAGAATAGTTTGGATCAATTCAATATAAAAAATTTTAAATGAGGTAATCATAGGAATTTGAACCTCCTATTAAGTTGTAAAATGATAAATAACCATTATAAATCAATGTATTATAAATAGATAATACACTAATCATTGAAGAGGAAGATCTTGAGAATTCTGCTTGCAATCCTTTAACCATACATCATAAATAGGATGCTCAACAGCGTTCAAACCAGGACTATCTGCAAACATCCATCCTGTAAAAATACGCCGTATTTTTTTATCTAATGTCACTTCATTGACTTCAACAAAACCTGTTGTACGCGTGGGTTCATCTTTAGAGCTCGTATAACACGCACGTGGAGTTACCTGTAATGCACCGTACTGATAAATTTTACCAAGAGTAACTTCAAAACGTGTAGTCCGCCCCGTTATTTTGTCAAGACCCGCAAAAACAGCAATTCCATTGCTAATACGTTCAGCCCGCACTCCACTATTTAAGGATAAAAACACTAAAATTCCCATTAAAAAAATATATAAAAAATGCCTCACCCCTAACAATAAAAAAAATCTCATCATATCAAAATCAATCGCACCTTAAAAAAATAATTCTTTTCATAACATAGAGTCAAATAAGACAAAAATACACACGCACATTAAAACATGTTATTTTTTAGGTGACCACGCATCATAATCTTCATGCACACAAGAACGCTCTCCATTGGAAGTGATAGCCCCCTTTGGTCGATAGTCCTCACTTGTTCCTGTCATATTTGCAACATGAGGCTTTTCCCATTCATAAGGATGATAATCCTCCTGTGTTGGTGGACACTCACAGCGATGATGAATCCAGCCGTGCCAACCTGGTGGAATAGTAGAGGCCTCAGAATAGTCTTTATAGATAACCCAACGGTGCGGATAACCATCCTTATGAAGTCCTCCTTCATAATATATATTTCCAAATTGATCTTCCCCTATCCGCTTACCTTTGCGCCATGTGAAAAAACGCGTACCAATGGTATTGCCATTCCACCATGTGAAGATTTGCTTAAAAAAACGAGCCATCTGCTATTCCATTCATTTAGTGCGCTCATGAAATTAATCGTTGGAATAAAATTATTAACGATTGAAATTATCGAAAAAGTTACTCGTAAATTCAACTACAATTCCAATTGATAGGTTAACGTGCTATCCTTTAATTTCAAGAAGATATCATATGTATGGCTTCTTCTCCACCCCATAAAAATTTAATCTATGCCAAGTTTCATCTTAACCAATTCATTAACAGCTTGGGGATTTGCCTTACCACCTGTTGCTTTCATTACCTGTCCAACAAACCAACCAGCTAAAGCAGGTTTGTGCTTTGCTTGCGCAACTTTATCAGAATTATTAGCAACGATCTCATCAACAGCTCTTTCAATAGCCTTTGTATCCGTTACCTGCTTCATATTTCGCTCTTCTACAATTTGGCGTGCATCACCCCCCTCATTCCAAATAATCTCAAAAAGATCTTTGGCAATTTTTCCAGAAATAACTCCTTCTTTTATGAGATCAATAATACTTCCCAATTGATTTGGCGATACTGGGGACTCTTCAATCTCACGATTATCTTTATTTAAAGCCCCTAAAAGGTCGTTAATCACCCAATTGGCAACTATTTTTCCATCACGCCCACGCGCTACCTCTTCAAAATAATCAGCAATAGCCTTTTCTGTCACAAGAATGGAAGCATCATACACTGTCAATCCCATTTCCTTAATAAAACGTGCTTTTATAGCGTCAGGCAATTCTGGTAAGTCTGCTGCCAAAGCATCCACAAATGCTTGATCAAATTCTAATGGTAAAAGATCAGGGTCAGGAAAATAACGATAGTCATGCGCTTCTTCCTTTGAGCGCATAGAACGCGTTTCACCTTTAGCGGCATCAAAAAGCCGAGTCTCTTGATCTATGACGCCTCCATCTTCTAAAATTGCGATCTGACGACGCGCTTCATACTCAATTGCTTGACCAATAAAGCGAATAGAATTAACATTTTTAATTTCACAGCGCGTTCCAAAATCTTCACCAGGACGACGAACAGATACATTGACATCTGCACGCATAGAACCTTCATCCATATTGCCATCGCAAGTGCCCAAATAACGAACAATCGTACGCAATTTTGTCATATAGGCTTTGGCTTCATCTGATGAGCGCATATCAGGTTTGGAAACAATTTCCATAAGAGCAACACCAGAACGATTAAGATCTACAAAAGACATCGTTGGATGTTGATCGTGCATCGATTTTCCAGCATCCTGTTCAAGATGCAACCTCTCAATTCCCACTTCAATATCCTCAAATTGGCCATTCGAATCTGGACCAACAGATATGATAATCTTTCCCTCTCCCACAATGGGATAGCGAAATTGAGAAATCTGATACCCCTGCGGTAAATCTGGATAAAAATAATTTTTGCGATCAAAAACAGACTTTAAATTAATATGCGCCTTTAATCCTAACCCCGTTCGAACCGCTTGACGAACACATTCTTGATTAAGAACAGGCAACATACCTGGCATGGCTGCATCAATAAGTGATACATGATTGTTCGGCTCTGCACCAAATTTTGTTGATGCTCCTGAAAAAAGTTTTGAATTTGATATGATTTGCGCATGAACTTCCATGCCAATGATGACTTCCCAATCACCTGTAACTCCAGAAATAAAACGCTTAGAATCAGGAGTACGCGTATCAATGATGCTCATTGCCAATCCACTACCAATATTTAAAATATACTCATGGCTTATCTAAAACCATTCTCTCAGTGTAACCCCAGAACATAAATCTTACAACACAAGCCCGTTTCTATCGGGCTCGTTCTGTTTGCATAAATATTAAGCTTTTTTAGGAGCCTTTTTCTTAGCTGGTTTTTTCTCTGTAGACGTTTCTTTCACTGCAGACTTTTTCTTTGCCGGCTTTTCTTCAGGAACATTTGATTCGTCATATTCTTTCATCAACTCTTCAACCGTCACTTCTTTATCTGTGACTTTTATCTGTGCTAATAAATGATCAATGACCTTTTCTTCAAAAATCGGAGCACGTAGATTTTCAACAGCTTCCGGAGTCCTACGGAAAAAATCCATAATCTCTTTCTCTTGTCCAGGATACTGGCGAACCTGATCAAAAACGGCTGCTTTTAGCTCATCCTCACTAACTTTAACACCAACCTTCATTCCAATTTCAGAAAGCACCAAACCAAGACGAACACGACGCTGCGCAAGGACACGATATTCCTCCCGTGCCTTTTCTTCTGTAATACCTTCATCTTCAAAACTGCGCCCAGCCTTTTTCAAATCATCATTAACCTGAGCCCATATATTGTTAAACTCAACTTCTAAAAGTTCTTCAGGAATCTCAAAATTATAATCAGCATCTAAAGCATCAAGAATTTGACGCTTAACTTTTTGACGTGTCACTGAACCATATTGGCTTTCAATCTGCCCACGAACGACCTCACGTAAGCGATCTAGAGACTCTAAACCAACTTTTTGCGCTGCTTCATCATCAATTTTTAATTCATCTGGTTTAAAGACAGCTTTGATAGTAATGTCAAACTCTGCTTCCCGTCCCGCCAAATGTGCCGCACTGTAATTATCTGGAAATTTAACAAAAATCGTTTTTGCATCCCCAGCTTTCACACCAACCAATTGCTCTTCAAAACCAGGAATAAATTGTTTTGACCCAAGAATCAGTTGTGCATCACTATCTGCCCCACCTTCAAATGGAACGCCTTCAAGCTTACCTTGATAATCTATGGTAATACGATCACCTTCTTCAGAATTCCCCTCTTTTAGGGAATAATTACGCGTAGAAGAAAGGACGCGATTGACTTGATCATCAATATCCTGTTCAGGAATAGTTGCAATTTCACGAATAACCTTAATATGTTCAAAATCTTTAATGTCAATTTTTGGTAAAACTTCATACTTTAAACTAAAAGTAAAATCAGCTTTGCCATCTAGAATTTTTTCATCTTCATCTATATCAATTTTTGGCTGCATCGCTGCACGTTCATTGCGGTCTGCTAAAATAGAACGGGGTGCATCACTGAGTATCTCATTGAGAATCTCCGCCATAAAGGATTTACCATACATTTTTCGCAAATGCCCACTAGGCACTTTACCGGGACGAAAACCATTAAGCTTGATTTTTCCCTTGGTATCATCCAATCGTTCATTCAACTTTTCTTCTAAATCTTTCGCTGGAACCACGATCTTAATTTCGCGCTTCAGTCCTTCATTAAGCGTCTCGGTAACCTGCATTAAACACCTTCATTTTTCTAAGGAGAGGGATCAACCCACTCTAATAATCATTACATTCTAACACTTCGAGTGTTACATTTACCATGAAGCGGAATTTCAGACACGTAGAAATCCGTAGCACCTAAGGGATTGCTTTGGTGCGGATGGAGGGACTCGAACCCCCACGGTCTCCCGCCAGAACCTAAATCTGGTGCGTCTACCAATTTCGCCACATCCGCTCAAACTTACAAGCTAATAACCTTATACAAGCGGCGTTTCTATACCATTAATTACAGAAAAAAAGCAAACAAATATATTAAAAAAAACAAAATCTATGCTTTTCATACATAACTGCTTACGCTAAAAGTCAATTATGTTAAAGACATTTGATATCCCAATTCATATCATCGGTGGCGGTCTTGCGGGGTGTGAAGCGAGCTGGCAAATCGCTCAATCAGGAATTCCTGTTGTTTTGCATGAAATGCGGCCTGAAAAAAAATCAGATGCCCATAAAACAGATAAATTGGCAGAATTGGTTTGTTCAAATTCGTTTCGTTGCGATGATTCATTAACAAATGCCGTAGGGCTTTTACATGCTGAAATGCGATTAGCAAAATCGTTAATTATGAAAGCTGCTGATGCCAACAAAGTTCCCGCAGGGAGTGCTCTTGCTGTTGACCGTGATGGATTTTCAAAAACCGTTACGACAGCACTCGAAAACCACCCCCTTATAACAATCAAACGTGAAGAAGTTCAAGAAATTCCTAAAGCTTGGAAACATGTTGTCATTGCAACGGGCCCCCTTACATCGCCTGCACTTGCTCAAAAATTACAAGCAATAACCGGTATAAAAGCTCTTTCTTTTTTTGATGCGATTGCACCTATTATCCATACCGACAGTATTGATATCAACATTTGTTGGTATCAATCTCGCTATGATAAAATTGGTCCTGAGGGAACAGGAAAAGATTATCTTAATTGTCCTCTCAACAAAGAACAATATGAAACATTCGTTGAAGCGTTAAAAAATGCTGAAAAAACAGAGTTTCGTGACTTTGAAAAAACGCCCTATTTTGATGGATGCCTCCCCATTGAAATTATGGCTGAGCGCGGACTTGAAACGTTAAGACATGGTCCTATGAAACCTATGGGCTTAACTAATGCCCATAACCCTACAGTTAAACCCTATGCTGTCGTTCAATTACGCCAAGATAATAAACTTGGAACGCTTTATAATATGGTCGGCTTTCAAACAAAACTGAAATATGGTGAACAAATTCGTATTTTTAGAATGATTCCCGGTCTTGAAAAAGCAGAGTTTGCGCGTCTTGGTGGTCTTCACCGCAATACCTACCTCAACTCGCCAATTATTCTTGATCAAACCCTTCGTTTAAAACAAAAAAGACAACTACGCTTTGCAGGGCAAATTACCGGATGTGAAGGTTATGTAGAATCAGCGGCAATAGGGCTTCTTGCTGGACGTTTTGCTGCTGCCGAATATCATCATATTTCCCCTTGCCTCCCCCCACAAACTACAGCATTCGGAGCCCTTTTGAATCATATTACGGGGGGACACATCATAGATGAAAAAGCAGAAACACAGTCTTTTCAGCCAATGAATATCAATTTCGGACTTTTTCCCCCTATTGCTTCTATTAAACATTCAGGGAAACGCTTACCAAGTAAAGAAAAAAAATTAGTAAAAAAACAAGCCATAACAGCGAGAGCTCTCAATGATTGTACTCAGTGGTTAGCAGATAAAGAATCAAAGAGCTCCTGTTTATAAAAAACATACGATTCGCCTCTCACCTACTGAATAGATCTTTATGACTCTCGTGAAAAAATCATTCTAAAGCCTTTTAAAGACTGTCTCCTCCAATCAATAAATACTACCTACATTTCATCATTTATTCAATTATGTAGGTGCTGTGAAATAACTTTTGGCTATAAAAAACCTTTACCGCTATCAAAAATTTAATATGATTTAATGACTAAAAAAATAATCATATAAATATATTATGAATAATCAAAAAAATAGATGAAAAATACACACGTAATACTGTACTATCTTTATTAATAGTTTTTATATTACGTAATGTATATTATTTTATAAGAGTAATTTTTCTGTTTTGTAACTTCCTCCCTCAAAATTTGTGATGTTCTCTCATTTTAACTCTTGTATGATGAAGTAAAAATACTCGCTTGCATATCACAAGTGAAATAAAGATATGGAAAAAATATTTGTAGGATAGAGCTGAAGCTATCTCTCCCCTCTCAAATGCCAAGAAAAATCACAATATTGAAAACCAAATCTGAATATCAAAAGATTCTTTCATTTCAGGCTCTCTAATAAATCAATAAAATTATCCTCTTGGTGTGTCACAAGCAAGGTTGGCGTATAAGAGTAAAAGAATAAAACTATCCCTTATGCACTCGTCTCAGATATCTGGGGCTAGTCGCAACATTATAGGAACTGAGAAAATAGATAGCACGGTGGCACCAACATGCACTTTTATTAAGCGTAAATGGTGATATATAATAACTTTTATGGACTTTACAGAGTTTTCCGCCTCATATTATTTACGGATCTTGTTTTGAAATAAATACCGTAACACTTCAGCGTAATAAAAGTTAATATTACATTTTATAAGCCATACCAGTGCTCAATTAATACGGTGCAATATTTTTTGAAAATACTAAAAACAATATATTTTAAGCAATACATGAAAATAAAAAGTATCGCAAAGATCTCAAAGTTTTATATGAAAAATGCGCATAACACATGTGTTAAAAAAACCCGCTTATAAATAAATCGGGTTTTTTTAATGTAGCTCTAAATTATTTTTTATTAACTGCTTCTTTAAGGCTTTTTCCTGCAGAAAATTTGGGTACAGAACGTGCTGGAATATCGATTTCAGCACCAGTTGAAGGATTACGCCCCTTTGTTGCAGCACGATGAGAAACTTCAAAAGTGCCAAAACCTGGAAGACGAACATCTCCCCCTGAAGCTAAAGCTTCTGTTACAGAAGCCATAAAAGCATCAACAACAGCACCAGCTTGCGCTTTCGAAACACCTGCCTTTTCAGCAACGGAGCTAACCAATTCACTTTTATTCATAAAATATTTCCTTTCCCTATATTACCTGAACATGACTTAATCATGTTATTGGTCAGTTTATTGAAAAGTACAGCAAACAGAAGTCTTATTTTTATCCAAAACATTGTTTTTTTAGCAATAATCACAGTTATTCACGGAATTTTTCACTTTTTCCAACAAAAAACAAAATAATAACCTCAACAACGCCTTCTGCCACCTAAAAAATGCCGTTATAAATGAGATAAGTGAATCAGTGCGCAATCTGTATTCCGTCACTATCACTGCTCTCTGACCGGATTGGGACAGCCACTGTAGAGGGTTCTTTCCATTCAATAGTATCTGGAAAACGAACCAAAGCGTGTTTCAAAACTTCACTCACATGATTTACCGGAATAATTTCCATATTATTTTTGACATCATCAGGAATATCAACCAAATCTTTTGCATTTTCTTCAGGAATAAGTACTTTTTTTATCCCTCCTCGAAGAGCTGCTAAGAGTTTTTCTTTTAATCCACCAATGGGTAAAACGCGTCCACGTAAAGTAATTTCACCAGTCATTGCAATATCTTTATGCACAGCTACTCCTGTAAGGACCGAAACAATTGCTGTCACCATTGCAATCCCAGCCGATGGGCCATCTTTTGGTGTCGCACCCTCTGGAACATGAACATGGATATCGCGTTTTTCAAAAAGTGGAGGTTCAATACCAAAATCAACAGCACGAGAACGTACATAAGATGCTGCCGCTGAAATGGACTCTTTCATAATATCACGTAAATTTCCAGTTACAGTCATCTTCCCTTTGCCGGGCATCATAACTCCTTCAATGGTCAATAACTCTCCACCGACTTCTGTCCACGCAAGACCTGTTACAACACCAACTTGATTTTCTCCTTCAATCTGATTGTAATGATAACGTTTAACACCCAAGAAATCATGAATATTACTTTCTGTAACTTTTACAGATTTTTGATGTGTTTTGAGAATTTTTGTAACGGATTTGCGGGAAATTTTCATGAGTTCACGTTCAAGGTTACGAACGCCTGCCTCACGTGTATAAAACTGAATAATTGACCTTAGTGCTCCATCAGAAATACTGAGTTCTTTTTTAGACAAACAGTGATCTTTTAGTGCCTTTGGTAAAAGATGCTGTTTAACAATTTCCATTTTCTCACATTCAGTATAACCAGCGATACGAATAATTTCCATACGATCCATTAACGGACCTGGAATATTAAGCGTATTGGCAGTTGTGATAAACATGACATCAGAAAGATCATATTCAACTTCCAAATAGTGATCAATGAACGTACCATTTTGTTCAGGATCAAGAACTTCTAATAAAGCAGATGAAGGATCGCCACGAAAATCTTGTCCCATTTTATCAATTTCATCAAGCAAGAAAAGCGGATTAGATTTTTTTGCTTTTTTCATAGACTGGATAATTTTTCCAGGCATCGATCCAATATATGTTCGGCGATGTCCACGAATTTCTGCTTCATCTCGGACACCTCCCAATGAGATACGGACATACTCACGTCCCGTTGCCTTTGCAATAGAGCGCGCTAATGATGTTTTCCCTACACCTGGAGGACCTAACAAACAAATAATGGGACCTTTTATCTTTGACGCGCGACTTTGTACGGCCAAATATTCAATAATTCGCTCCTTAACTTTTTCAAGACCAAAATGTTCATTATTCATGACCTTTTCAGCAAAATCTAAATTGTTTTTAATCTTAGATTTTTTACCCCAAGGCATTGCTAATAACCAATCAAGATAGTTACGTACAACTGTCGCTTCTGCAGACATAGGAGACATATTCCGTAATTTTCTCAATTCTGCTCCAGCTTTTTCCTGCGCTTCCTTGGATAGTTTTGTATTCTTGATACGTTCTTCTAATTCAGAGAGTTCATCTCGGCTATCATCACCTGCTCCTAACTCTTTTTGAATAGCCTTCATCTGCTCATTGAGATAATATTCTCGTTGGTTTTTTTCCATTTGCCGTTTAACATGCGAACGAATACGTTTTTCAACCTGCAAAACAGAAATTTCTCCTTCCATGAAGGACAAAACACGTTCAAGACGGGCCCGCACAGGTAAGAGCTCTAATATTTCCTGCTTTTCTGCAAGTTTAATCATCAAATGAGAAGCAATCGTATCGGCAAGCTTAGAAGGATTATCAAGCTGGCCAATCGCATTCACAACTTCAGGAGAGATTTTTTTATTAAGCTTTACATAGTTTTCAAAATAAGCAATCACTGACCTTGAAAGAGCTTCAATCTCAACATCACTCTCTCTAGGTTCTTCTGTAACAGTTGCAAAAGCCTGATGATAACCTTCACTTAAAGCAAATTGACTAATTTTTGCACGTGCAGTTCCCTCAACCAAAACCTTTACAGTACCATCAGGAAGCTTTAAAAGTTGAAGAATATTAGCAAATGTACCAATATGATAAATATCCTCTGATTTTGGATCGTCATCAGAAGCATTTTTTTGTGTCACCAATAGTATTTGCTTATCAACCGCCATCGTTTCTTCAAGAGCACGAATTGATTTTTCGCGGCCCACAAAAAGTGGAACAATCATATGGGGGAAGACAACAATATCACGAAGAGGTAAAACAGCATAAACCCCATCTCTTACTTCATCTGTCTTTTCATCAATATATTGCATAACTCTCCTTTCTGGAGCCTATGAGCTACCTACAACAACCAGCCCACCTTTAGAAAACCTCAGCTCTTCACTGTACATGAAGTGGTAATTACTCATACATAAATCAAGCATTATAATGATATTATTAGAAACACCCATCAAATACCATTCATTACCACCTTTTATATTGTGCATCGCACAATGTCATGCTGATACATTTTCTTTATCTTCTGCACGTTCTGAGTAAATATAAAGAGGACGCGCTTTCCCATCAACGACATCACTCGAAATAACCACTTTTTGAACGCCTTCAAGAGCCGGTAGCTCAAACATCGTCTCAAGAAGGATCTTCTCCATAATTGAACGTAAACCACGAGCACCAGTTTTACGTTCAATTGCTTTCTTTGCAATAACACGTAAAGCATCTTCATGAAATGCTAACTCGACATTCTCCATTTCAAAAAGACGCTGATATTGCTTTACTAATGCATTTTTAGGTTGTGATAAAATTTGCATGAGGGCGTTAACATCTAAATCCTCTAAGGTAGCGACTATAGGAAGGCGTCCAATAAATTCTGGTATTAAACCAAATTTTATAAGATCTTCAGGCTCTAAATCACGAAAAATTTCACCGACACAACGCTCATCAGGAGCCTTAACGGTCGCAGAAAAACCAATAGAAGTTTTTTCACCACGCCCTGAAATAATCCGTTCTAAACCTGCAAAAGCTCCCCCACAAATGAATAAGATGTTTGTGGTGTCAACCTGAAGAAACTCTTGTTGCGGATGCTTACGTCCACCTTGAGGAGGAACAGAAGCAATCGTTCCTTCCATAATTTTTAATAACGCTTGCTGAACTCCTTCCCCCGAAACATCTCTTGTAATAGAAGGATTATCTGCTTTACGAGAAATCTTATCAACCTCATCGATATAAACAATACCACGCTGTGCACGTTCAACATTATAATCTGCTGCTTGAAGGAGCTTAAGAATAATATTTTCAACATCTTCCCCCACATAACCTGCTTCAGTCAAAGTGGTCGCATCCGCCATCGTAAAAGGTACATCAATAATACGTGCTAATGTTTGTGCGAGATAAGTTTTACCGCAGCCCGTTGGACCAACAAGAAGAATATTTGATTTTGCCAACTCAATATCATTGCTTTTAGACTGATGCGCCAACCGTTTATAATGATTATGCACAGCAACAGAAAGAACACGCTTCGCATGCTGCTGACCAATAACATAATCATCAAGAACTGTTATAATTTCCTGTGGCGTGGGAACACCATCACGCACCTTAACCCCAGAAGACTTATTTTCTTCCCGAATAATATCCATGCAAAGCTCTACACATTCATCACAGATAAATACAGTAGGCCCCGCAATGAGCTTACGCACCTCATGCTGACTCTTGCCGCAGAACGAGCAATAGAGAGTATTTTTTGATTCGTTCCCGCTATTGCTAATTTTGCTCATTTTTCTTTCCTTTCACCACGATATATGAATACTTTGCCTTTTCAAAGGAAGCTTTTCATCATGAAAACTAAAAGACATATAGAAAACCATGCATGTCTCAATATTTTTAGGTGTTTCTCTTATTTTGCGATATTTTTTATAAAACTCTTTGATTTAAAGTAGCTGTTTTTTCTATAAAAATTCTTAATCTTTTTCTTCTTTTTCAGTTTCTGCACGATATTGTATAACATCATCAACTAAGCCAAACGCTTTGGCTTCTTCTGCTGTCATAAAATGATCGCGATCGAGAGTTTTCTCTATAACCTCATAATCTTGACCCGTATGTTGGACATAAATTTCATTTAAACGCCGTTTCATCTTTATAATATCTTGCGCATGTCGCTCAATATCTGAAGCTTGACCTTGAAAACCTCCAGATGGTTGATGCACCATAATACGTGCGTTTGGCAATGTAAAACGATGACCTTTTGCTCCAGCTGTTAACAATAAAGACCCCATAGATGCCGCTTGCCCCATGCAAAGCGTAGAAACAGGAGGGCGAATAAACTGCATAGTATCATAAATAGCCATACCAGATGTTACGACACCACCTGGAGAATTAATATAAAGACTAATTTCTTTTTTAGGATTTTCCGCTTCTAAGAAAAGCAATTGTGCACAAACAAGCATTGCCATACCATCTTCAACAGGACCATTAATAAAAATAATCCGCTCCTTTAAAAGACGGGAAAAAATATCATAGGCCCGCTCACCACGATTGGTTTGTTCAATAACCATAGGAACAAGGCTTAATGCTGTTTTCATTGGATCACTCATATTTTTACTTTCCGTTCATATAACAACCGCTCTTTACACATTCAATGTTTTTATCCATATGCTAACATTACTCTCTTGTGCAAGCTACAATCAAGAGATGTATAAGATAGATTAAAATCTCAATAGTTAAAATAGCAATAATAACTCTACCTAAACAAATGATGAACATCAGGAATGCGAGATACCGCCCAATGGTAAAAACTTCCTTCCTGAGGTCTTTTCGTGGTCTTTGTCTTTCTGTGAATATGAAAGCCTATCAAGCGTGAATCTGTAAGCGGCTTTACGCCAAAAGCTGGTTCAAAAATACGTTCAGTTTTTCGCCCAGTCCAATAATAAAAAGTTTCCTTTTCCCTTGCTTCATGAAAAAAACCATATCGTTTTGCTAATCGTGAAATACCATCATTGCCAAATATTGTAACGCCAAGATTTCCCGGTAAAATCGGCATTTTTTTCCTCTTTAACCAGAACGGTCTCCAAACACGACGCTTAAACCCAAGCCAATGAGGAATAATTTCTGTGCCTGCCCAATAATCTTCAAATATTTTTATAATAGGGTTATTGGGCGGAAAATAAAGTGCAGAAACGCCTACTCTTGTATTATTTTCTCTTGCCAACCAAACCTTATCGGCATCTGGATGAAATTGTTTAACAAGGTAAACATCTGTATCTAACTAAACACCTTGTTGATATTTCATCAGCATAACACGAAAAAAATCCGAGAACTGAACAATTGTACACCCTAGTTTATCATCAGAAAAATCGGGATCAAGGCGATAAATTGCTGAGCGTGGTAAAATTGATTCGGCTTCATGCAGCTCAACACCAGCAGGGAGATTATCTATTTTTTTATCATAACTAAAAAGCTTAACGCGCTGTCCAGTTTTAACCATTGAAGACAAACAAAGCCTATCCACCAATCTTAATTGTCCACTATACCAAAAAGTACAAATATCCATAGATAATACATCAAAAATATTCTAAACTTACGCGAAAGAGTTGTTCAACATCACGAACTCTATCAGCAAGAGCAAAAATCACTATTCTATCACCAGACAAAATACGCGTATCTGCCGAAAGCTGTATTATTGTCTTATTGCGATAAATTGCACCAATTCTCAAACCATCTGATAAATTGAGCTCTGATAATGACTTACCAACTAATGAAGATGTTTGCATCACTTCAGCTTCAATAATTTCTGCTCGGCCATTAAAAACTGAATGAACAGAACGAATACGCCCACGGCGCATTTGTTGCAAAATTCTCGATATTGTAACGCTATGGGGATTAAGATATGCATCCACACCAACAGCACGACTAAATTCTTGATAGGCAACATTATTAATCAATACCATATTGGCTTTGCAGCCCAATCTTTTAGCAATAATAGCGCTTAAGAGATTAACCTGATCTTGATTGGTCAATGTAATCATTAAATCGGACTGATCAATTCCCGCATCTTGAAGAATCACTGGATCTAACACGTTACCGTATAAGACTGTCGTTTTTTCAAGCTGATCAGCAATTGTAAGAGCTCTTTCTCTATGCGATTCTATAATCTTCAATTTTAATTTATGGAAACGCTTTTCAATCGCCTGTGCAACATAAAGGCCAATGTGACCACCCCCTGCAATAATCATGCGGTGTGCATCTTGTTCTTTATGACCAAAAAGCCCAACAGCACGACGCATCTGTTCACGAGAAACAACAAGATAGGTTATATCACCAACGCGTAATTGCGTTTCTGAATGTGCAACCAATAATTCCGCGCCACGTTTAATAGCGGTAACCGTCGTATGAAGATCTGGAAAAAGCTCTGTTAATTGACGCAAAGGTGTATTAATAACTGGACAATCTTCCATACATTCCAAGGCTAGCGCAACAATATCATCATTACAAAAATAAAGAACATCTATTGCACCAGGTAAAGCAATACGGCGCAAAACCATTTCCCCAACTTCAACTTCTGGCGAAATAACCACATCAATGGGAATATTCTCTCTGGAAAAAAGCGTCTTATAACGTGGCTCTAAATAAGATTGTGAGCGAATACGAGCAATTTTTGTGGGCACATTAAATAATGAATGTGCTACTTGGCAAGCTACCATATTGACTTCATCAAACAAAGTAACAGCAATCAACATATCAGCTTTGTCTGCATCTGCTGCCAAAAGAACTTCAGGCCGTGAACCGTGACCAACAAAACCTCTCACATCCAATGTATCGCGAATCTTTTCAATTAATCTCGTTTCGATATCAATAACAGTAACATCATGATTTTCAGCAGCAAGACGCTCTGCTATCCCATAACCAACCTGTCCTGCTCCACAAATAATAACACGCATCGCTTAAGAAACTCCAAGCGCTTTAAGTTTACGGTGCAAAGCTGAACGCTCCATGCCTATAAATTCAGCAGTACGTGATATATTTCCACCCAAACGCCCAATCTGCGCCACTAAATATCTCTTTTCAAACAATTCTCGAGCTTCACGTAACGGCAAATCCATTATACTTTCATCTGAATCCATTTGAAGGCGTGGCAAAGAATCACTTACTTCACTGGGAAGAAAGTCCGCTGTTATAGGACCATCACCATCCCGCACAAGAATAAGAAGACGCTCAATATTATTACGTAATTGCCGCACATTACCCGGCCAAGCGTGCGTTTGCAAAATAGCAATCACATCATCACTGATTGCACGCGGTTTAATCCCAACCTGCTGTGATATTGTTTTTACAAAATGATGTACAAGTTCTGGAATATCTTCACGACGCGCTGAAAGGGGCGGAACAACAATAGGAACAACGGAAAGACGGTGAAAAAGATCCTCCCTAAAGCGCCCATCAGAAATGAGGTTTTCAAGATTTTGCGCTGTCGAAGAAATGATACGGACATCCACCTTAACACGTTTTGTGCCGCCAATTCTCTCAAATGTTTGCCCCGTTAAAACCCGAAGAATCTTCCCTTGAGTCTCACGCGGCATGTCAGCAATTTCATCAAGATATAAGATACCACCATGAGCTTCCTCTAAGGCACCGATTTTACGCTCTCTTCCCTCCATTTCGCTGCCAAACAGCTCTATTTCCATTCTTTCCGGAGTAATCGTTGCAGCATTTATTGTAACAAATGGCCCATTCGAACGCGTTGAGAGCGCATGAATAGTTCGTGCAACAGTCTCTTTTCCTGCCCCTGAAGGACCTGTTATCATGATGCGACTATTGGTTGGTGCTACTTTTTCTATGATTTGACGCAAATTTTTTATAACTGTCGATTTTCCGAGCAACTCTAATGTCTCGTTCGAACGCTTTCGTAATTCTAAAAGCTCACGTTTTAAATTTGAATTTTCAAGTGTTCTCTCTGCAACCAATACAAGTCTATCAGCTTTAAAAGGTTTTTCAATGAAATCATATGCCCCTCGCTTTATAGCGGAAACAGCCGTCTCAATATTACCATGACCAGAGATCATAACGACCGGAAGAGCCGGATATTGTGTTTTAATTTCATCAAGCAGTGCTAAACCATCGAGACGACTACCCTGTAGCCAAATATCCAAAAAAATGAGCTTTGGAATACGCTCACTAATTTGAGCCAATGCTTCATCAGAGTTACAAGCAACGCGCGTTTCATAACCTTCATCCTCTAAAATACCAGCAACAAGCTCACGAATATCTGCTTCATCATCAACAATCAAGATATCTGATACCATACTATTCCCCTATCTTATGATTTATGGCTTGTATAATATTACCCTGCTTACCCCCATCCGCAGGAAATATCAAACGGATCATCGCACCACGACCTTCATAAAAACTCTCCGGTGCATCATGAAGCTCCATGAAACCACCGTGATCTTCAATAACTTTGCGCACAATGGCTAACCCCAGTCCTGTTCCTTTTTCCCGCGTTGTTATATAGGGTTCTAATAACTTTTGTCTTTGCTCTTTAGGAAGTCCTTTCCCGTTATCAACAACATCCACAACCACCCATTCTTTCTGTCGATAAGAACGGACAAGAATATGACCGTGAATATTTTCCTCTCGCATAACTGAATCTATGGATTCGCTCGCGTTTTTGATAACATTGCAGAAAGCCTGTACAATGAGACGGTTATCAAATGCACCCATAAGTGGTAGAGTTCCTAAATCTTGCTCAAAATGAATATCATGTCGCGTCACCTCTATCAAGAAACATGCTTCGCGCAACAATTCTCGTATATCTAAAATATGCATTTTGGGTTTGGGCATACGTGCAAAAGAGGAAAACTCATCAACCATACGCCCAATATCTCCAACCTGCCGAATAATCGTGTCAATACACCGCTCAAAAACCTCTCTATCTTGTGTAATAGCTTTGTTATAACGTTTACGAATGCGTTCAGCGGATAACTGAATAGGTGTAAGAGGATTTTTAATTTCGTGCGCAATACGCCGCGCAATATCCGCCCACGCTGCTGTACGTTGCGCTGCAACAAGGTCAGTAATATCATCAATTGTTAGAACCCAAGATTGCCCCTGTCCATCATCCTCCTCCATCGTAACTTGAACATTACAGACACGCTCTTTTCCTGCAACGTTTAAAGTGACCTGTTCACGATGGTTTTTACGATCTAATGAACGCACAAACTGAAAAACCTGCCAAATTTCAGCGCTTAAAGATAAAAGACTTTGTCCAACAACGTGCTCAGAGCGAATATCAAACATCGCTTCAATAGACCGATTGATAATGGTGATATCACCATTATCATCTATACCTGCTACTCCCGCTGTTACACCCGATAACACAGCTTCAGAAAAACGCCGTCTTTCATCAATTTGATCACGCACTGCAATCAACTCATTACGCCGACTTTTCAATTCACTGACCATGTAATTAAAAGTTTTGGATAATTGCCCAATATCTCCATCTTTTGCTCGTACTGGCACGAAAATTTCCATATTTCCAGAAGCAACATCATCGGCAGCACTAATGAGAAGACGAATAGGACGCACTAAACGATCAGCAACAGCAATAGCAGCCCAAATAGCTGATAAGAATAAACTAAAAAAAAGACACAAATAAAGCATACCAAATGCAATCTGTGTCAGCAGGCGATTTTCATTTAAATCACGATAACGATCTGTATTAACTTCTGTCAAACGCAAAGCAGATAAAACACCTTTATCAACGTCACGCACCAAATATAAAAATGTGTTTGGAATGTTGGTAAATTTTAAAATAATACCAAAATAATCATGAACGCCTGGTTGAAAAGAAAAAGGTCTCGCACTGGTTGCACGTTCAATAAGATGAGAAGGAGGAATTGGCAGTTTATCTTCATCACCAAGAGCACTCGATACAAAAATAGCTCCGCTAGAACTTAACAAAAATGCACCACGCAAATTGCGTCCTATAGCATGACGCGTCAATTGCATCCTATATTCAGCTGGATTACGTTCTAAGAGTTTTTTGTTATCAAGTGCAAATGCCATCGCGTAGGATAAATTTTTTAAATTTTGAAGCATTTCATCTGCATAAGCATTTGCTAAATCAATAGAAGAGCCCACAATTTGCCGCGTTGTTGTATCAAACCATCGATCAAGTCCCAAATTTAGTGCTGGACCCGATACAAGAGCTACAGCAACAGCTGGCATTGTCGCAACAAGTGCAAACAATGAAATAAGGCGCACATGAAGACGCGATCCTGCACGCCTTGAACGCCAAGCACGAATGATCGGAATCATCTCATAAAAAACGATGACAATAAGCCCTAAAACCCAAAAACTATTAATCCCTATAAGAATAAGGGTTACTGTTCTACTGGGAACAACAGGAGTTAATCCAATAAGAATAATAAACGAAACAGAGGCCGTAAGTAAAGCCAATACAATAATTGTAATCCCTAAAAAAATATATACCTTACTTAAACGATACAACTCATCGTTATAAGTATTTTTATCTATGTCTTGAAGATTCGTCACAGATGTTATATTCGTCATGAGCTTACATACCCTTATCCCATTATTCTCATATAACCTTTTGTAGCAAAAATTGACAATACTAATACTACATTTAAATAGGGCAAATATAGTCAATGAGGAAAAGCTTCTATATTTTGCAAAATATCTTTAAAATAGACTGTGTTCGACGATACTTTACGAAGGAAATGAGATGCGATTAACAAAACAAACAAATTATGCTCTTCGAATGCTCATGTATTGTGCAGATAATCAGGGAACTCTCAGTCGTGTTCCAGAAATTGCTAAAGCATATGCCGTTTCAGAACTTTTTTTATTTAAAATCCTTCAGCTGCTTGTTCAAGCAGGTTTTATACAAACAGTGCGTGGACGCAATGGTGGAGTTAGATTGGCTAAACCCGCAGCAGAGATTTCAGTCGCTGATGTTGTGAAAGTAACAGAAGACAACTTTTCCCTAGCAGAATGTTTCGATACTGCAGAACCAACTTGCCCCTTGTTTGATTTTTGTGGTTTAAATACCGCACTTCAAAAAGCATTAAATGCTTTTTTTGAGGTGTTGTCCATGATATCCCTTGCTGATCTACAACAACCATCCTTTCAAAATCATTTTAAAATTAATGACAAAAAAGAAAACTAAGATTATAATACAAGGAGATTAAGTATTTCTATTGCAGCAATAATATTAGCCGCTGGACGGGGTGAAAGAGCAGGATCTCCCTATAAAATTCCAAAACAATATCGGCTTCTAGGACAAAAGCCGATTATTTATCATACCGTGCATTGTTTTTTGCAGCATCCAGCTATCACAACAATTATCCTTGTTATTCATCCAGAAGATCGTCAAATCTGTGAACAAGCTATTGGCGATTTTAAAGAGCGCCTTATTATCGTTGAAGGAGGCAATACACGTCAAATCTCTACCTTACATGGACTTCAGGCACTTAAAAAATTTTCCCCCCAATATGTGCATATTCATGATGGTGCACGCCCTTTTATTGAAAACAAGCTTTTTAATAACATTCACAACACTATCACGCCTCAAGAAGGTGTTCTTCCTGTTCTGCCCATCTCTGATACCCTTAAACGTATAAATAATCAGCATGTTTTAGAAACAATTCCCCGTACCCATCTTTATAGTGCACAAACTCCACAGTGTTTTCCCTTTGAACATATCTTAGCGGCCCATAAACAAGCAAAACAAGCTTGCAAACAAGAATTCACTGACGATTCTGCAATTGCCGAATGGTTTGGAATTCCTATGCGTACCGTTCCTGGGGATCCTAACAACATAAAAATTACATGGCATGAAGATTTTAATACTGCACATTTATATCTCCAAAAGAAAATGCAAATGTTTCCTGATATCCGTACCGGCAATGGTTATGATGTTCACTCTTTTGAAGATGGTGATTTTCTTATATTATGTGGTATAAAAATCCCTTTTCATAAAAAATTAAATGGACACTCCGATGCGGATGTTGCTCTTCATGCATTAACAGATGCCCTTCTTGCAACTCAAGGTGCTGGAGATATCGGTACACATTTTCCTCCCTCTGATCCTCAATGGAAAAATGTATCATCAGAAATTTTTCTCCGTCATGCTCTCGATATTATAAAACAAGCAGATGGTCGTATCGCCAATGTTGATATCACAATTATCGCTGAAAATCCTAAAATTGGTCCCTATCGTCATGCTATGACAGAAAATCTTATGACAATACTTGCAATGACACCTGATCGAATCTCTATCAAAGCAACAACAAATGAAAAGCTTGGATTTATTGGTCGTGGTGAGGGAATTGCTGCTCTTGCAACAGCGAGCGTTCTTTATTCAGGAGAAATTCCCCAATGACATATCTTTGTGAAAAACAAGCACATGAAGTCCTTAATACCTTTCGCCAAAAAGGTTTACTGTTAACAACTGTAGAGTCTTGTACAGGGGGACTCATTGCTGCAAGCCTCACAAATATTGCAGGATCGTCAGATGTTCTCGACTGTGGATTTGTTGTTTATTCAAATGAATCCAAAACACGCCTTGTTGGCGTTTGTGCTGAACTTATAAGAACCTATGGTGCCGTTTCAAAAGAAGTTGCTCTTGCAATGGCGGAGGGTGGATTAAAACATTCACAAGCTGACATTGCAGTTTCTGTAACAGGGATTGCTGGTCCAGGAGGTGCAAGTCTTGATAAACCTGTAGGACTTGTGCATTGCGCAGTAGCTTATAAAAATCACCCCCCCCTGCACAAAGAAATGCACTTTGCTCATCTTAATCGCAATGCTATCCGCCATGCAACTGTTGAAAATGTTTTTAAAATGATTCTGGAATTACTTCACTGAATTCCCCATACTAATTTCAAAATTCTCTATTCCACATTGAGTCTATAGTCGCCCACACCTTGAAAATGAAAGACCTGAATAGCGTAAAGTTATCTCACTTCAGCCCTGTGTAGGTTGAATTAATCAAATTTATTCACTTGCACGCCACAAGAGAAAAAAACTGTAGTAAATAAAATGATTAAAGAAAGGGACACTTGTACCTCTCTCTCAAGTGCTAAGAGCTGGCGCAACATCTTGAGAGATGGCAAATAAATGGTGCAGGCTGACTGTTCATAAACGTACAGATGTGGAGTTTATATGCTTTTACGAAGGATCTATACTATTTATTATGAGCACTATTATGAAATGGGTATGACGCAAGCATGTTCTATTTGGGCGTTCTGTTTAACGGATGTGTATCCATTAAAAAAGAGAGAAACAAAAGAGTGAAGCTGTACATCATCTTCATCATTTAAAATGATGTTCCTTCAATATGCTTTTGAAAGCTGAATTAAAAACAAATAGTAAAGATGGAAACCGGTTTTCACCTTCACGCTGTTATAAGCAATACGTATTGTTAAAAAATAACAGAATAGACTATGTTACCGTAGAGCCATAAATCTGATGCGCACGCTTCTCAAAAGCCTCGGTAAATTTACGAAACGCAATATCAAACATTGAGCCCATCACTAATCCAAGCGTTTTACTTTTAAATTCATAATCAATAAAAAACTCTACATTACATGCATTGGTATTTTCAATATCATGAAAGGCCCAACGATTTTCAAGATATTTGAATGGACCATCAATATATTTAACTTCTATAAGACTTTTTTCCGGCTGAAGAAATACTTGAGTCGTAAAAGTTTCACGAATAATCTTATAGCCAACGGTCATATCCGCAAGAAGCAATATTTTTTTTCCATATTCTTTTCGAGAACGTATTATTAAAGACTCACACATTGGTAAAAATTCAGGATAACGCTCAATATCTGAAACCAGATCAAACATTTCACTGGCACTATGGGTGATCTGCCGATGTATTGTAAAAATCGGCATAATTATCTCTGTAAGGAAAATTTTTCATCACGCGCTTTTTGCAAAATGGCAAAATCATCTCCAGCGTGATGAGATGAACGCGTCAGAGGATTGGAAGCCATATGTAAAAATCCTTTTACTTTACCAATCTTGGCAAAAGACTCAAATTCTTCAGGAGGCACAAAACGAATAACTGGATGATGTTTTCGTGTAGGCTGCAAATATTGTCCAATTGTCATAAAGTCAACATCAGCAGCGCGCAAATCATCCATCAATTGCAAAATCTCATTTCGCTCCTCCCCAAGGCCAACCATAATTCCCGATTTTGTAAAAATTGTTGGATCAAGTTCTTTAACGCGTTGTAATAAACGAATTGAATGAAAATAACGCGCCCCTGGACGGACCTTCAAATATTTAGAAGGAACTGTTTCTAAGTTATGATTAAAAACATCAGGCTTAGCAGCAACAACAACTTCTAAAGCGCCATCCTTATGACGAAAATCAGGTGTAAGAACTTCAATTGTTGTTTTAGGAGTTTTTTGACGAATCGCATAAATAACTTTTGCAAAATGCTCAGCACCACCATCAGCAAGATCATCACGATCAACAGATGTAATGACAACATGTTTTAATTCCATCCGTGCAACAGCATCGGCGACACGTTCTGGCTCATTATCATCAACGGCAAGTGGAATACCTGTTGCAACGTTACAAAAAGCACAAGCACGCGTACATATTTCACCTAAAATCATAAAGCTAGCATGCCTCTGGCTCCAACATTCGCCAATATTAGGGCAACCAGCTTCTTCGCATACAGTCACTAACTTATGCGTACGTACAATACCATGTGTTTCCTTATAAATTGGTGATGTTGGCGCTTTTACACGAATCCAATCTGGCTTTTTTTGAACGCTTGTATCAGGACGATGTGCCTTTTCAGGATGACGCAAACGTCTATTTGTAACTCTATCAACAACCGTAACCATTTAAGCCTTTGCCTTATAAATACGAAGTAACAATCAAAAATATAAAATTTTTCATACAATCCAATCATCAAGCGTTTAAAACTTGACCATAAGCATCCAATACACTTTCTTTCATCATTTCCGATAAGGTCGGATGTGGAAAGACAGTATGCATTAATTCTTCTTCTGTTGTTTCAAGATTCATAGCAATAACAAAACCCTGTATCAATTCTGTTACCTCAGCCCCTACCATATGGGCCCCGAGAAGCTGTCCTGTTTTTTTATCAAAAATCGTTTTTACTAACCCCTGATCTTCACCCAAAGCAATCGCCTTACCATTCGCAGCAAAAGAATAACGACCAATACGTATATCATAACCTGCTTCTTTTGCAGCCGCTTCTGAAAGCCCTACAGAGGCAACCTGTGGTGTACAATATGTACACCCTGGAATTTTTCTTTTATCAAGCGGATGAGCACTCTTCAAACCTGCAAGATGCTCAATACATATCACTCCTTCTTCTTCTGCTTTATGGGCCAACATAGGAGGACCTGCTACATCACCAATAGCATAAATGCCTTCCACCCCCGTCCAACTCCATTCATCAGTTACAATGCACCCGCGATCGGTTTTTATTCCCAAAACTTCTAAACCAAGATTCTCAATATTACCTTGCACCCCTACAGCGGAAATTAACCGGTCAACAGTCATTGTCTCTATTTTACCTTGAACATCAATATGTACAGTCACAGAATCGGAAGACTTTTCAACCTTTGTTACTTTTGCTTGACGAAGAATGCGTAAACCTCTTTTCTCTAACTGTTTACGAGCAAACATTGAAATTTCAATATCTTCAGCAGGCATGATATGGGGCATCATTTCAACAACAGTTACTGTCGCCCCCATATCACGATAAAAAGAGGCAAATTCAATGCCAATAGCCCCAGACCCTATAACCAAAAGCGATTTTGGCATTGCTGGCGGTATCATAGCTTCAAAATAAGTCCAAATGAGTTTTCCATCTGGTTCAATACCAGGAAGAACACGAGGACGTGCGCCCGTTGCAATAATGATATGCTTTGCTTGATAAGTTCCCTCCCCTAACGTTCCTTTAGGGACTGGATTTTGCGGTTGCATAATCGGTTTTGAGGATGAAGAAACCATAATTTCCGCAGGATGGCTTCCCTTTGCTTCTTTAGTAAGCTTTGCTTCACCCCAAATAATATCAATTTTGTTTTTTTTCATTAGAAAATCAACACCAGCATTTAAACGTGCTGAAACACCGCGTGAACGTGCCACAACATCTTTGATGTTTGCCTCAATTGAACCATTAATTTTTAGTCCATAATTTTTCGCATGTTCAGCAAAATGTTTCATTTCCGCTGAACGTAGAAGGGTCTTTGTGGGAATACATCCCCAATTTAAACAGATCCCTCCCAAATGTTCACGTTCAACAATCGCAGTCTTAAAGCCACATTGTGCTGCACGAATTGCGGTTACATATCCGCCTGGACCTGATCCAATCACAATTACATCATAAAGATTTGCCACAGTAATTCCTCCATGGATATATATAAAACGGATATGCACTTTTTGAACTTAAGTCTGCAAAATAACATGACAGAATCATCTTATGTCTTTTGCTTACGTAAATGCTTTACCCAAACCAGAAATAGCAATAACATTGCTCTTCAAACTCGTTAAATTTGCTTTTATTCTCTTAATACACTCTCTCACAATTTACGTGAAGAACTGTTAAACAGTTCAAACCAACATTGCTAATGGATTTTCAATCATCTTCTTAAAAGTCCGCGCGATCTCTGCTGCTAAAGCACCATCGACAGCACGATGATCAGCAGAAATCGTAACTGACATAACTGTCGCAACGACTAATGCATCATTTTTAACAACGGCACGCTGCTCCCCTGCACCAATCGCAAAAATCGTCGCATGCGGTGGATTAAGAATAGCAGAAAAACTTTTTATACCATACATCCCCATATTTGATACAGCTGTTGTTCCACCCTGATATTCTTCCATTTTTAACTTGCCCTCGCGCGCACGCTTTGCAAAATCCTTCATCTCTTTGGAAATAAGTGATAACGGCTTTTCCTCTGCATGGCGAATAATCGGTGTAATTAATCCATTGGGAATAGAAACAGCAACCCCAACATCACAATGTTTATGATGAATCATCCCACCTTCAAGCCAAGAGACATTCGCATCAGGAACCGCTTTCAAAGAAAGTGCGACAGCTTTGATCACCATGTCATTAACAGAAAGCTTATAAGTAGGCTGAGTTTCTTCCTGCCTTTTAACCATTGGTGCAGCAGCATTCAGTTGTGTACGCAGTGCTAATAGCGCATCAAGTTCACAATCTACCGTTACATAGAAATGTGGGACTTTCTGTTTTGATTCCACCAAACGTGTCGCGATTGTTTTACGCATATTATTATGGGGAACGAAGCTATATTCATCCTCTTTGAAGAGTTTCAATATCTGTTTGTCTGAAGCACCTGTAGCTGTTAGCTCCTCTATCTGTGATGAATAAGACACTTTAGAAATATCGCTGCTCACAGCTTTTTCCACATCGCGCTTAATAATACGCCCATGCGGACCACTTCCAGAAATAAGGGATAAATCAAGACCTGCCTGAGATGCTAATCGCCGCGCTAAGGGAGAGGCAAAAAGACGAGCTTCCTTTTTATTTTGCTGTATTAATTGCCCAGTTGATGATTCATGAGACATTTTTATTCCCTTTGAGTCCGTCTGTTTCAGAGAATCTGTCTGTTTGATGCCCTCTGGTTCTTGTCTTGTAGAAGAAGAGATTTCTTCTGTAACTTTTGCAGCTTCAGCTAAATCTTCACCTTCTTCTGCTAAAACAACAATTAAAGCATTTACTTTAACGCCTTGTGTTCCAGCAGGAACAACAATTTTAGCAACCCTACCTTCATCAACGGCTTCGACTTCCATTGTCGCTTTATCCGTCTCAATTTCAGCAATAACATCACCAGAGGAAACCTTATCTCCCTCCTTAATATTCCATTTTGTTAAATTTCCCTCTTCCATCGTAGGGGAAAGCGCTGGCATTGTAATTTTAATGGGCATTATGCTTTCCTCCGTTATGCTCTGTATGTCACAGCCTGAACTGCCTCAATAATTTCAGCAGTATTAGGCAAAGCCAACTTCTCAAGATTAGCGGCATAAGGCATCGGAACATCTTTGCCAGAAATCGTAGCAATTGGCGCATCAAGATAGTCAAAAGCCTGCTGCATAACACGCGTTGCTATTTCAGTTCCCACGGATGACTGAGGAAATCCCTCTTCAATTGTTACCAAACGACCTGTTTTTTTAACTGACGAAAGAATTGTAGGAAGATCCATAGGGCGAATGGTTCGTAAATCAATCAATTCAACATCAATACCAAGTTTTTCAATTTCTGGTAACGCTTGAACAGCATAATGCATCCCAATTCCACATGCAACAATCGTCACATCTTGTCCAGACTTATGAATACGCGCCTTACCAATAGGCAAAAGAAAATCATCCAGTTGAGGAACATCAAATTGATGCCCATACAAAATCTCATTTTCAAGGAAAATAACAGGATTATCATCACGAATAGCAGCTTTCAGCAAACCTTTTGCATCTGCAGCACTATAAGGCATGACAACTTTCAGACCTGGTACATGACTATACCATGCAGCATAGCATTGAGAATGTTGAGCACCAACACGGGCAGCCGCACCATTGGGACCTCGGAAAACCATAGGAGCGGTCATTTGTCCACCAGACATATAACGTGTTTTGGCTGCTGAGTTAATAATTTGGTCCATCGCCTGCATCGCAAAATTAAAGGTCATAAACTCGACAATAGGACGTAACCCACCAAAAGCAGCCCCAACAGCCAGCCCAGCAAAGCCGTGCTCTGTAATTGGGGTATCAATAACTCGGCGTTCCCCGAACTCTTCCAACAAACCCTGACTAACCTTATAGGCACCTTGATATTGCGCGACTTCTTCCCCCATAAGAAAAACTGTTTCATCACGCCGCATTTCTTCAGCCAAAGCCTGATTAAGCGCTTCACGAACTGTCATTGTAACCATTTGTGTTCCCGCTGGAATATCAAAATTAAGAGATGTATCAAAAGTAGGAGCAGCCTGCGGAACTGACAATGGCAGAGAAAGAGCAGATTCCTTAGGTTTTTGTGCTATATCAGTAGGTTGCGAAATATCCTCAGCACGCTCACCTTCTTCTAACAAAATTGCAATAACAGTGTTAACCCTTACGCCTTCTGAACCTTCAGGCACAAAAATTTTACCAAGAGTACCTTCATCAACGGCCTCTACTTCCATTGTAGCCTTATCCGTTTCAATTTCAGCAATAACATCGCCAGAGCTAACCTTATCACCTTCTTTCTTGAGCCATTTAGACAGTTTACCTTCTTCCATAGTTGGTGAAAGCGCCGGCATCAAAATATCAATAGACATACTTGCTTCCCTCGCATCAAACTAAAATATCAGTATAGAGCTCAGAAGCATCTGGCTCTTGATCACTTTGTGCAAAATCTACCGCATCAGCAACAATTGCACGGACCTCTTTCTCAATAGATTTTAAATCGTCTTCGCTCGCCCAATTTTTTTTAAGAATCCGACTTTTTACTTGATCAATCGGATCGTGCTCCTCTTTTATTTTTTGGACTTCGTCCTTTGAACGATATTTTGCTGGGTCAGACATGGAATGACCACGATAGCGATAGGTCTGCATATCAAGAATGATCGGTCCTTTACCTGAGCGTGCCCAAGAAATTGCTTCATCAGCAGCTCCTTTTACTGATCGAACATCCATACCGTCAACAACAATACCTGGAATTTCAAAAGAAAGACCACGTCGGGAAAAATCAGTTTCTGCAGATGCACGTGAAACTGACGTTCCCATAGCATACTGATTGTTTTCAATAATATAAACAACGGGAAGCTTCCAAAGTGAAGCCATATTAAAACTCTCGTAAACCTGCCCCTGATTTGCAGCACCATCACCAAAATAAACCAATGTCACATTATCTTTACCAAGGTACTGATTCGAAAATGCCAAACCTGAACCAATTGGAACCTGCGCACCAACAATACCATGTCCTCCATAAAAGTTCTTTTCTTTAGAGAACATATGCATCGAGCCACCTTTCCCTTTGGAAAAGCCACCTTGGCGCCCCGTTAATTCTGCCATGACACCACGCGGACTCATCCCTACCGCTAACATATGACCATGATCACGGTAAGACGTAATAACCTGATCACCTTCTTTTGCCGCTTTCAATGTTCCTATAACAACGGCTTCCTGACCAATATAAAGGTGACAAAATCCCCCAATAAGCCCCATACCATAAAGTTGTCCTGCTTTTTCTTCAAAACGGCGAATTAAAAGCATTTCACGATAAGCATCAATTTCTTCTTCTTTTGTAAAATCTGCCATTGGTGCTTTCTTTGTGGTGCTTGATAATGCAGTGCGCGCCGCCGACGCAGAATTTTTTTTAAGTCGTTCTGCCATATTAAACTCCCTTTTATGATTATTTAGGAATAACCTTTACGAACAAAAGTTACAAGCCTTATCAATCGGCTTAAACAATATCATTGCTGATTGTTGTTTAAATTAAGCGATTTTTCATTTACCTTTAGTATCAATTTCAAGGTATTAAGATTGTCAGTTCATTTGGCTTAGAAAAGTTCAAATTCTTTCGGACATACTCATCCAACATATCTTTTTCTATATGCCCATTGCGTAAAAGAGAAATACGCTTTTCCATGAATATCCGCTCAGCTTCTATTTTATGAAGCTCCTTTTCTAATTCGCTAATATGCTGATTAACTTCACTGCGTGAATACAATCCATACTCACCATGATAAATGTGATAACTGAAATAGCTTAAGACTCCCACCGTCATAAGAGGTAGTACAAAGCGTACTTTGATTGATCGACGTTTCTGCTTTGTCCACATAAAATAGCACAGTCTTTACAGCACAAATTTTTTAATATTTTGCTCAACTATGCATGATTTTGATTAATACCTCATTACCAAATCTACACCAAAATAATTTGTTATTTCAATTTATCCCCCCCTTAATACAATCAAAGTAAGCTGAATGCCCCACTTTTTGTATTACAAATATTGGATATCCCACTAACTTGTGATTTTACACCCATCTTTGTCTTTAAAATTTCCTGTTAAAATGACTATAAAATCAATCAATACCCAAGGTGTAATTATAAAAATAATCCCTATAATCCCTAACCCAAAAGTAAATGGTAGACTGATTATACTTAGTATATTTATAAGAAGCATTACAATGCCAGTTCCAACTTTACCAACAATAAAACGATGAATCCCTAGTCCACCTAGAAAAAACAAACGACCGCTAACGTCACTTTTGATTGCTGTGACTGACCTTCAGTCAAGATAGGGAAAATAGATTTAATGGTATCACCTTCACACACAAAATCAACGACGTCACCAACCTTCGGCAGCGTTTTTCCTGACCAATCCCAATTCGCAAATTGATAGCGCTTACCATCAGCCCCTGAAATGAAATAATCTCCTTGATCATGACCAATAATCTTACCTTTCATTCTTGCCCACCTATAAAGCTGCTCCTTATGTGTTATTCATAAAGAGATTAATTTCAATTCGATAATATGCGGATTAACCTCACGGTGTAAATACAATTCGTACTCACCATGATAAACATGAAATTAAAATAGTTCGTAACTCCCCAATAATCTAATATTTCCCCCTGCTATAAGCAGTAACAAAAAACATGCTTTAGTTGATTTATATCTTTGCTTTACCCATATAAAATAGCATTGTCTTTTTCAATACGTTTACTTAGCTGTACATGTTTTTTAATATCTCATATTAAATAAATGTAGTACAATAATTTCGCATGATGCAACTTAATATATTTATAAAAATAAAAAGCGAGCTAAATCACCTTTTTTTATTATAAGATTTTCACAAATCTGTAATCTGATTTCCATCTTTATCCGTAAATCTTCCACCAAGAATGACTATAAAATCAACAATTGCCCAAATGCCGGTAATTATCAATCCAAACAATGATAAAGATAGAACTAGCATTAAAGCACCAGTCCTAACTTTACCAACCATAAAGCGATGGACACCAAAGATACCTGCAACCCAACAAAGCAGTGCGAACATTATCTTTGTGTTCTCTGTACCTGATCTCAACAATGGAAAAACAGAACTGACAACCCCCCCTTCACAGACAAAATCAACAGCATTACCAATCCTTGGTGGATTCTTTCCCAACCAATCCCAAGTCGCAAACTGATAACGTTTACCATCATCACCAGCAACGAGATAAGTTCCTTGATCTTGACTAATAATTATACCTCTCATCTTAATCCCTATAAATTTAAACACTTAAAAATTATTGCGTATATGCCTTTGATAAGAAATCTCAATTTCATAATCTAAATGATCTTATACTTTCATATTTTGTGCTCAGAACTATACACTAAATCACCAGCATAACGCGCTTGGGCTCCTAGCATTTCTTCAATACGAATAAGTTGATTGTATTTGGCTAATCTATCCGAACGTGCAAGAGAACCTGTTTTAATTTGTCCACAATTCGTTGCAACCGCAAGATCTGCAATGAAAGAATCCTCTGTTTCGCCTGAACGATGAGATATAATAGCACGATAACCTGCTTTATGTGCTACTTCTACAGCATCAAGTGTTTCACTCAATGTACCAATTTGATTAACTTTTATGAGAATAGAATTGCCTACCCCCATTTTGATACCATCACGCAAACGTGCTGAATTCGTTACAAACAAATCATCGCCAACAAGCTGACATTTTTCTCCAATTGTGTCAGTAAGTAGCTTCCAACCTTCCCAATCATCCTCTGCCATTCCATCTTCAATTGTAATAATAGGATAATTTTTCACAAGATGTGCTAAATAATCTACCTGCTCTTGGATGTCACGGCATTTCCCCTCACCTTTATAAAAATATGAACCATTTTTATAAAATTCGGTTGAAGCACAGTCTAAACCAATGGCAATTTGTTCACCTGGTTTATAGCCACATATCATGATAGATTCCATAATAAAATCAATTGCTTGATCAGCACTTTTAAATTGAGGTGCAAAACCACCTTCATCACCAACATTGGTATTATAACCCGCATCTTTTAAACGCTTTTTCAATGCATGGAAAATCTCAGCGCCATAACGGATAGCTTCTCTTACAGTAGGAGCTCCTATAGGGATAATCATAAACTCTTGAAAATCAATCAAATTATCAGCATGAACGCCACCATTAATAATATTCATCATGGGGGTTGGAAGAATATGCGCTTGTGTACCACCAATATAACGATACAAAGGTAAATTTAATGAATCCGCAGCTGCTTTTGCAACAGCTAATGAAACACCAAGAAGTGCATTGGCACCAAGACGGGCTTTGTTTGGCGTTCCATCCAAAGCAATCATTGCTTGATCAATAGCAATTTGATTTGTTGCATCCCGCCCACCAAGTTCTTCAAGAATTTCGCCATTAACTGCAGCAACCGCTTTTTCAACACCTTTCCCTTGATAGCGCAAACCACCATCACGAAGCTCTATAGCCTCGTGTGCTCCTGTTGAAGCTCCCGAAGGAACCAGAGCGCGACCAAAAGCTCCATTCTCCAAATGAACATCAACTTCTACCGTTGGATTACCACGGCTATCAAGAACTTCACGCCCAATGATATCGACAATTATAGTCATATGTGTTTCCTTATCCAATAAAAGTCTCGATTCATTTATAATGCCCTATTAATGAAATATTTTTTCTCTTCTCAACTCAACTTTTTTGACAGATAATCAAATTCCATTAAAGTCTCAAGCAATCTTTGTAAATCATCAACTTTAACCATATTGGGTCCATCAGAAGGTGCATTATCTGGATCTTGATGTGTTTCTAAAAAAATACCAGCTACCCCAACAGAGACAGCTGCACGCGCTAAAATTTCAACAAATTGACGCTGCCCACCAGATGAAGCCCCCTGCCCCCCAGGTTCTTGAACAGAATGCGTTGCATCAAAAATAACAGGAGCACCAAATGAACGTAAAATAGGCAACGAACGCATATCAGAAATAAGTCGGTTGTAACCAAATGACGTGCCTCGCTCACAAAGCATAACATTCGGATTACCACTGTAAACAACCTTTTTTAAAACATTCTCCATGTCCCACGGCGCTAAAAACTGACCTTTTTTAATGTTAATAACACATTCTGTTTTGGCTGCTGCTACCAAAAGATCTGTTTGACGACATAAAAAAGCCGGTATTTGTAAAATATCAACTGTAGAAGAAACAATTGTACATTGCTCTTCTGTATGCACATCAGTTAATATGGGACAATTAAACTCTTTTTTTAAATCAGAAAAAATGGACATTGCTTTTTCAAGACCAATACCACGTGCCGCCCCCAAAGAGGTTCTGTTGGCTTTATCGTAACTTGATTTATAAACAAACCCGATACCAAGCTGATCGGTAATTGTTTTAATACGACCAGCCATTTCAAAAGCATGATCACGACTTTCCATCTGACACGGCCCTGCAATTAATGAAAGAGGCATTTCATTTGAAAAAATCATATTTCCAACTTTCACACGGGCATTTGGTTTAGTCATTTTATCCCTCAAAAGCAAAGTAACCTAATTTATGCATTAAACTAATCGACTTTGTTCTACAGCAGCTTCAATAAAAGAAGAAAAAAGCGGATGTGGATCAAAAGGACGGGATTTTAATTCTGGATGATATTGAACACCAATAAACCATGGATGATCTACATATTCTATCGTTTCTGGTAAAATACCATCAGGAGACATCCCAGAAAAAATCAAACCACACTGTTCTAACTTATCCTTATAATCAATATTGACCTCATAACGATGACGATGTCGCTCGACAATCTTGGTCATCCCATAAATTTGAGCAATATGACTCTCTTCTTTTAATTCAGCAGCAAAAGCACCAAGGCGCATCGAACCGCCGAGATCACCATTTCTTGTACGTTTTTCAAGGACGTCTCCTTTAAGCCATTCTGTCATTAAACCTACAATTGGATTGTCTGTTTCGCAAAACTCACTCGATGAAGCATTCTCAATCTGTGCAATATTGCGCGCAGCTTCTATACAAGCTAATTGCATCCCAAAACAAATCCCTAAAAATGGAACTTTACGCTCTCGTGCAAATTGAATTGCTCGAATCTTCCCTTCTGCCCCACGTGCCCCAAAAGCACCTGGAACCAAAATTCCATGGGCTTTTTGTAAAGCTGAAACAGAATCTTCTTTTTCAAAAAGTTCCGAATCAATCCACTCAATATTAACTTTTACTCTATTCGCTAAACCACCATGCGCAATCGCTTCAATAAGAGATTTATAAGCATCCTTTAAGCCCGTATATTTTCCTACAATAGCAATCGTGACTTCTCCTTCAGGATTGTGAATACGATGCGTAATATCCTCCCAACGATCCATCTTGGGGGAAGGTGCCGAATCGATTCCAAAAGCGCAAAGAACTTCAGAGTCCAAACCTTCCTTATGGTATGCCATAGGAACATCATAAATCGTTGGCATATCTAATGCCTGAATGACTGCATTGGAGCGAACATTGCAAAAAAGTGATAATTTGCACCGTTCTGTTTCTGGAATAGATCGATCTGCACGTACAAGCAAAATATCAGGAGAAATACCAACTGCTTGCAATTCTTTGACAGAATGTTGTGTTGGTTTCGTTTTTAATTCACCTGCTGAAGGAATATAAGGCATTAATGTGAGATGGACATAAACGACATTTTGTCTCGGTAACTCATTGCGAAGCTGACGAATCGCTTCTAGAAAAGGCATTGCTTCAATATCACCAACCGTTCCACCTATCTCACATAAAACAAAATCAAATTCTTCATTTCCCATCGTAATGAATCTCTTAATTTCATCTGTAACATGAGGAATAACTTGGACTGTTGCCCCCAAATAATCACCACGCCGCTCTCGTTCAATGATATTGCGATAAATACGCCCTGTTGTAATACTATCTTGGCTATTTGCAGAACGCCCAGTAAAACGCTCATAATGACCAAGATCAAGATCCGTTTCTGCACCATCATCGGTCACAAATACTTCACCATGTTGATAAGGTGACATCGTACCTGGATCAACATTTAAATAAGGATCAAGTTTGCGAAGACGTACGCGATAACCACGAGCCTGTAATAACGCTGCTAACGCCGCCGCTGCGATGCCTTTTCCAAGGGAAGAAACCACACCACCAGTAATAAAAACATAACGTGCCATGGGCTTATGGTGATAAGCAATTTATAATGATTTTTCCAGCAAAAAATGCAAAAAGAAACAATTTTTCTTCTAAAATAAAAAAGGTGAAAAAATCACCTTTTTAAAAAGTCTATATTTTCTTAAAAAACTATTTTGTACTGTTATCCGGAACTGTGTTTTCAAGAACCTGTGGAACTGGACTTTCTGCTTCAGGATTTGTGGACTGTTTCTGTTCCTGCGGAGAATTCGAAGTGCCTCCTAGCTGTTCAAGAACAGAAGGGGAAGACTCATCATTTGATGATGGAACTGAGCCTGAGCCTTTATTGGTAGAATTCTGTTCTGAATTAACCGGTATACGCTTTAAGATATCAGAACTAGAATTTGATATATTACCCACCACGGTAAGTCCAATAGACACAACAAAAAAACAACAGGCTAAAATAGCAGTCAAACGTGTTAAAGGGTTTCGAGATCCACGAGTTTTCATTAACCCTGAGCTATTACTCACACCTAGCCCACCACCTTCTGAAGGTTGAATTAATATAACACCAACCAAAGTAATCACAATCAAAAAATGAATAACTATAAGTACTGTTTGCATAAACCCTGCTCTTCAAATAACTCTTTAATAGCTATTTACACATAAATAACGCACAATCCAAGGGGAAACTCAAATTTCTCTGCTATAGTTTACGACAAACATCGCAAATAGTTAAAAAATCAATCGCTTTTAAGCTTGCTCCACCTATCAAAGCACCATTAACATGAGCAATGCTTAAAAGCTCAAATGCATTGGATGGCTTTACGGATCCACCATAAAGCAAACGAATCTTATTGCCTTCATCACCAAAACGAGAGCGCACCTTATCACGAATGAAATGATGTACTTTTGCAATATCTTCTGGAGTCGCTGTATTGCCGGTGCCTATCGCCCAAACTGGTTCATAAGCGATAATGGTATTCTCTTCTGTTGCATCATCTGGTAAAGATTCTTCAAGCTGCTGCGTCAGAATATCCAGCACTTTATTATTCTTACGCTCCTCCAATGTTTCACCAATACACACAAGAGCCACAAGACCTGCTCGCCACGCAGCTTGCACTTTGGCACAGACAATCGCATCATTTTCTTGGTACACTGTACGACGTTCTGAATGCCCAATAATAACATGACTTGCTCCCGCTTCTTTAAGCATAAAAGCTGAAATATCTCCAGTATAAGGACCATGATCATCAAAGTGACAATTTTGTCCTCCTAAAAGGAGATTTTCACCATTCAGCGTATTAGAAGCACGCGATAAAAGCGTTGCTGGAACACAAATAAGCGCCTCAAAAAGATGACCTAGATCAGAGCTAACGCCTGTAGCAATAGCACGCAACTCTCCAAGCGATTCACTCGTTCCATTCATTTTCCAATTTCCAGCAAGAAAAGGCCGAATATTTTGAGACATATTTTCACCTCAAGAGCTCTTACAATACATTGTTTATCTGTAGTTACCAAATTATAAAATGAAAGCAAGTCTTTAAAGCTTGCATCTTTCATCTCTTTATTGCAAATTCCATTACAGCTTTGATAATAACTCACATTAAAAATGGACCTGAACAATGCTTGACATCATAAGAAATGCTACAAATTCTTGGATTTTTAGAATTTTCCTTGCTATTTTACTCTTATGCTTCATTCTTTTATGGGGGGTACCGCAGTTACACAAAAAAAGTGAAAGAGATCTTATTACATCTGGACAGTCCACAGTAACTGTCGATGATTATCGTCTTGCACTCGCCGATCAAAGCGCACGTTTAGCATATGCAGCTCATCTTGGACGAATGTTTACAGCAAATGAAATGCAGCAATACCAAATTCCTGCTTTTGTATTTAATCAATTACAACAAAATGTACTTCTTGATGAACAAGCACGTAAAATGAAAATAAGTCTTTCAAAAAATACAATAGCTCATACGATTGGTTCTGATAAGATGTTCCAGGTAAATGGCACTTTTGATAAAAACTTGTTTTATAACTATCTTCAGCATTTACGTATTAGTGAAAGTGCTTTTCTTAATTATTACACCAAACAAGAAAAGCGTAATCAGCTTATTGCCGCTTTACTTTCTGATATGAAGGCACCAAATCTCTTTTATAAAGCACTTGCTCTTTATCAAGAAGAAATGCGTATTGCTGATTATCTTGTTATTGATCTAAAAGAAAAGAAAACAATTGCTGATCCTGATTACGCAACATTACAAAAATGGTTTGAAACACATCAAAGTCAATTTCGTGCTCCAGAATACCGCACTGTCTCTTTGCTATCTATGGAACTTAATGATTTTGTAAAACCTCAAGATATCTCAACAGATGAGGCGAAAGCCTATTATACACAAAATGCTTCACGTTTTGTAACGCCTGAAAAGCGTACATTCGAAGAACTGCGATTCCCCTCACGCGAAGAAGCCGATAATGCAGCAAAAAAAATAGCTGATGGATTGAGTTTTGATGAACTGGTAAAAGCTGAAAAAAAGACTCTTAATGAAATAAAAAAAGGGCCTCTCGCAGAAAATGAACTTCCTAATCATCTGACATCTGAAATTTTTGAACTTCAACAAGGCCAAGTCAGTTCTGTGATAAATGACTTACAAGGACCTGTTATCATTCGCGTCACGCATATTGAACCCTCAAGCTCTCTTCCTTTTGAAAGTGTAGAAGAAAATATTCGCCAAACACTTGCCAAAAATCGTGCTACTGATGATATCCGTAACAATTATGCAGCCATTGAAAATGCTCGTTTTGAGGGTGCTTCTCTCAAAGAGTTAGCTGACCAATACAAGTTATCTTTGCGCACAATTACCATTGATAAAACAGGAAAAACGCTTGAAGGTGCAATACTCACGGATTTACCTCAAAAAGATATTTTACTGAA
Organism: Bartonella sp. CL70QHWL; assembly: GCF_042194855.1. Lineage (NCBI taxonomy): Bacteria > Pseudomonadati > Pseudomonadota > Alphaproteobacteria > Hyphomicrobiales > Bartonellaceae > Bartonella > Bartonella sp. CL70QHWL. The sequence goes on from NZ_JBHINJ010000012.1 coordinate 39,808, forward strand.
TGCCATCTATCAATCAAACGAAGGAGTCGATCTTGATCCTCTCTCTTTTCAAAATGGTGGATATCTCTGGTACAAGGTCGATAAAATTATTCCTGCCCGTGATAAGACACTTGAAGAGGCTAAGCTAGATGTTCTTTCTCAATGGAAAAATGAGGAAATCCAACGTCTTCTTGATGAAAAAGCCCAAAATGCTCTCAAACAGCTCACGGAAGGAAAAAGTCTTGTTGCTCTTGCTCATACCCTTGGTGTTACAAAACAAACAACACCAACCCTCCGGCGTCAAGACTCATCTGAAACCCTTGGCGTTGAAGGCATTAAAGCATTATTTTCCGCTCCCAAAGGTCATTATGGCATCATAAAAGGTCCGGTTGCAACAAACCGTATCATTTATCAAATAAAGACTGTAACCATGCCTAAAGATATCACGTCTCATACTCTTTCAACTGAAGTCCGCACCAATATAGATATGATGATAAGAGAAGATCTCAAGCTAGAAATGCTACAAGTTGCCAATAAAGAACATCCTTTGGAAATTAATAGCACAAATTATAATCAGATCTTTAACGCTCTCCAATAAAAAGATTTTACATAATTTAAAGAACTTATTTGATAAAGTTTCCGTCAGCTCTTCGTCTATAGTTGAAGAGGTAAGATAGATCTCTTGTTTGCATATCTTAGGATCAAACATTTGTATAATGATTCATTCTCTCGCAAATCAGTGCATGTATGGATTTGCGAGAAAATAGTCAATGGAATGTAGAGTCGTTTTTGCAACGCATTAAAAAATATTATTCATCCAAAGGTTGTAAAGGTTGTCGCCCATTAAGCTATAAATATCATCCCTATCGTCACTCATTTATAGCTCATCATATTACTACTCTTAATATCATTCATAAGGAGCATATTGCTTCTTCCTTAAATGATTTCATTTACACACCAAACTTATAATATACAAAAAAACTATTTTTAAAATTCATTATAAAAATGGAGAAATCTTTTTCTATTCAAGACTCTCATTCAATATGAGAAAAAACAAATTATCATTATAAATCAATATATTCATAAATCATAACAGTCATCAATTATGATGTTATAATTTCTCAAAAATAAGAGTTTTTTATAGACTTATAGACTGCTAAGATAACTTCTCTCATAAAATAGAAATTTTATTTCATTTGCAAATGAGCTACAATCAATACATTCAGAGTACTTAAAAGTTCTTCATCAAACAAACCAATGTATTAAGATTTATCTCATGTTTTTCTTTCTCTGTATCTCACCCATCCAATACACTGTATAAAACATATTACTGATGAAGAAATACACTGTATTTTCAAGATCATAAAATTTCTTATTCTTTTGCGTTCATAACAACCAAAACATCAACATTTTTTATAACAAAAAAATGGTTTGGAATCACAATGGCTCCTTTTATCTTCATATGAGAAAATCAGTCTCCATGTTACGCATTCCAACGTAGTAATATTCTTTTACAGTATCTTTGGAAAATTGCCGCTTATTGCTGCCCTTGTTATCAACCAATAACGATATATCAATGGCAAAGTTGCACTCTCTTGAAAAATTGCTGCCCCCAGCTGTATAGCTTTTTGAAGAGAAGCCGGTACAATGACCAATGGAAGAAAAGCTGGCTTAAGAATTCTAGGTAAAGTACAAGAATACTCGTAAAATTGGGTATAATGATCGCGTGATAATGCTACCATAGCTTCAACAATACGACCCTTTTGTTGATCACTGAGACGATGAGATTCCAAATCTTCCCTATTCACTCCTACAGCCTTTAATATATCAGTAGGTAAATAATATTGATATCGTGATTGCATGAATGATAAAAGACGCAATACACCGCTTAATCCTTGAGAAATCCCTCCATGTTCATAGATATCTGTAAACTCTTGTGCAGTTTCAGGATCTAATATCTGACAAGAAAGCTGTAAAATTATGCCTGCTGTCTCACCACAATAATGCTCTAGATCATGAAGTGTTTCTATTGGATTGTGATAAAGATCTAAAATTTGCGCATCACAATAACGTAAAAAAGCTGTCTTAGGTAAATTAAAAAGAGTCATTGCTTTTAATAAATCATTCAAAATCGGATTGTTTCCACTCGTTTGCATTTCACCATGAGCAATAGTATCATACCACCAACGTAACCGTATTTCTCCTATGAGTGGATCATGTACACTTTCGCGGATACGAGAAACTTCAGCATTAAATACATAAAGAGCAGCCAATGCTTGGCGCTTTTTTTTAGGTGCAAATAAAACTGATATATAGCGATCACGATCTATGGTACGTAAAATATCAAGACAATAAGGAAGAGAGCCTATCATTCTATGAACCTATTAACATCCCTTTTTTAGCAATTAAATTAATATCCTCTTTTTATTCATATTAAAAAATGAAGGATAAGCAAATACAGTTCAGAAAATAAGATTTTTAAATGTGTCTCTTAACTGTATTGTGAATTAAAGTTTCTTTTCTAGTCACTTTTCGTTTTAGAAAGAAAAAAATTAAATAAATAATTTTTCTGATAAAACTTATCTTATAGGACTTCAAGTTTTCATTTGCAGTAAAAAAGCTAAAAAACAATCGTAACATGCATAGTAAAACTTGAACAACAAACAACGAAAAACACTTTTTCAGTGGATAGATGACAATGTTATTTTATAAAAATGCACTAATCATAAAAACTTCATCAACTCATTGACCTCCTCCCCATCCTAAAAGACAAAGGTTCTTACCAACACCAATTTGTAAAAAGTCCAATTGCTCTCGGTGAGTTTCTGTTACTATCAATACATTGATTTATAATCATAATTTGTTGTTTTGTATGTTAAATTAGAATCCCAAATATCGTAGATATGCTTTCATTTCAAACCAATTCCATGTTAAATTAATAAAAACCATTCCCTTGCACGTCCCAAGCGTAACTGGCTTGTAGGTAACAACTGTATAAGAAAGAATTAAAAATGCCTCTTATGAACTGTCTCAAGTGCCAAGAGTTGATCACTCATGTGATTCATTAGGAACGACGAGCAAGCTTTGTCCTAAATACTTGCCGCTGTATTTAAAAACACTTTTGTATTTAAAAACACTTTAATATGTTAAGTTATGTATATTCTATACCCTTATATCACCGCCTTAAACGACGGTACTTTACGGCGCAGAAAAATAATCGCACAAGTCTTTCATACTAGACGAGAGCATTTGTTTTATTAAACAATACTCTATTCTACCGCAAATAATAACGCCGCAACAGCGCGATCTTCAGCCAATAAAACATTAAATGTACGCACCGCCGCTCCCGTACTCATTGTATCTGATGAAATACGTTTTTCCCCTAAAAGCACCCGTAACTCTTCAGGTAATCGTAATAATTCAATTCCAGTACCTATTAATAAAACTTCGATTTCAGAAGCTTCTTCTAAAATACGAGATATATCCCCTTGAGTGGGAATAGGCTCTGCCATGTCAATGCCATAAATACCTGATGGTACACAAATAATAGAACCTCTATGAGACATATCAGCAAAACGAAACCCACCATTTCCATAAGCATCAATAGGTGCGCGACTTGGAAAATGTGCTTCACGAATTTGAATTGCATCGAACATGAATAAGCACCTTTTATTTTTGAATAATCCAATTGTCTTTGCTACTTCTCACCATAAAAATTAAAGTAAGGCTGATATAAACATTGATATGTTAACCATAACCTAGTACTGAAGTGAAAATTTTTATATAATACCCTAATCTTCTCATACAACAAATATAGGAAAATTTGGTAATAAATCGCGATAAATTGCTATACCTGCTTCAATAAATCTATCTTTTAAAAAGTTTCCTCAGCTTATTTACTCACAAATTTCTTTTTATAAAAACAATGATCTTATTTAAAAAACAGAAAAAAATTGCGTAATATTCTATAAATAAAGCAACTATTTTAATAATCTAAAGAAAACCAAAACCCCATTTTCTGTAGCCACTATAAAGCCCCTTTTCCAATGAAATTGTCTTGATCTTGCCAAGCTTTTTACAAAAATGCTTAAAAAATGTAATAAACTGCTATTACACCTTAAGATGCATTTTCCTTTGATATAGCTTTTTTCTCTTTAGAGATACTCATATCTTCTTTTGTTGTCGTTTTAGATTTAGACTTTTGTGGTGTTTTTGCTTTAGCATTAAGTTTTGATTTTTTTTCTGCAATCGGCTCACCTTTAACGCGCACATCAGCTAATGTTGAGCGAATAACACGAATATTTATACTCTCACCAATTTCAACCTCTAATTCACCACTCTCGTCGTGAACCTTCGTAACCTTGCCGATAATACCACCACCCGTTATAACTGTATCACCACGACGTACTGCATTAAGCATTTCTTGGCGTTTTTTCATTTGGGCACGCTGTGGACGAATCATAAAAAAATACATAATTGCAAAAATTAAAATGAATGGGACAGCGTTAGCAAATGAAATTCCACCGGAAACATCGCCTGCAACTTGAGCATAAGCGTTCGTAATAAACATTTTTATCTCCTATAGTTAAACCTCAGGTATTTCCCACTCTATTAAAATGAAATTCCGATACAGAAAAAATTCCTAAAGAATTTATCATAAAAAGCAATAACTACATAATCTAATCACAGCTTTACAAAAATACAATAAATCCTTAAGAGGCAGAATACCAAAATATAATGAGAAAAATCTTAAAAAATAGATTCACTTTCCCCTATTGTATATCCTACAATATAAATCTTTTCACTAACTCAATAAATTATACAAGATAATTTTTCTAATGAACAAACTTTAATTTATATAGATAATTTATCGTTTTTGATATCGAACGACAGATCTAAATACAATAAAACGCTCTTATTTCAAACCTTCTGAATTAATCAAAACGATTTTGTTGCACGTCACACATATGAAATGAGCCTGTAGATAAAAACTTTTTAAGAAGGCGTGAAATTTTTTTTCATGCTTCTCTCAAATGCAAGAGCAATTGGAATACTCAAAGCTGACAAATAGTATGATACTATTTCTTACACTTTCATAAATACAAAGATGGTAATATCTAACGCCCCCCACGAACTACTCTCCTGAAACCAATGATTTTTTGCTGCTATGTTATTGATTTAAGAAAATCAATTGTTTTTCATGAATTTTCTATAAACTGTAAGACTATTCAAATGTAAAAGTCATCAATAAATTAGTTTTCTAAATATTTAAGGGGATCAACAGGTAATGAATTCTTACGCATCTCAAAATAGACACGTGGCGTTTTAACATTTCCTGAAACACCAGATTTAGCAATCTCATCACCGCGCCTTATCCTTTGTCCTTTGTTAACAACAAGCTTACTATTACATCCATAAATAGTGATAATATCATTTTCATGTCGAATCATCACAACATTACCAAGCTCTTTTAATCCATCTCCCGCGTAAATAACCACACCATTTTCTGCCGCCTTTACCGAAGACCCTTCAGGCACTGCAATATCTATTCCTCGATTCATTACTGTTCCCTTTTTTTGACCGAACTGGCTTAATAAACGCCCTCGTACTGGCCAACGCATCTTAGAAATTCCTGTGGCTTGCGGAGTCGTCATATTATCTGTATTCGTAACAGTACTTGACAAACCAGTCTCATGTTTCAATTGCGTCATCTGTTTAGAAAAATTTTTCTCAGAACTTGATTTGTTCATCTTTGCAGAGGGTGGCGTTGTTACAGGAGCTTTATATATAGGAGAGGACTTCTTGTTTTTTATAGAGGACATCACTTGAGATTGGGATGTAGATTCTGTAGTTGACACTGCCCAATCGTTATTATTGTGTGCATTTGAAGCTGATAATGTACGCCTGCTTGGAACAACCAGTACCTGACCGATATAAATGGAATTGCTGTTTATACCATTTGCTAATTTTAATGCCTCAACACTAACCCCTACTTGTCGTGCAATACTGAGCAGTGTATCTCCACTCTGGACAATATAAGAATTCCGCCGAAAAATAGGAGATTTATCCATTTGTGAACGAGAAAGTGTTCCAAGATTACGTGGAGGGGAGCCCATAACGCGACCATCAGAAGAAGTTATCCTATCTTGATGTGGAAAATTATAGGGAGAATTGTCATCTCCCCACGAATCATCACCTGATTCCACAGGTGGCAATTCAGTGCTTTGTATCATACCACTACCGTATGATAGCATTCGCGGATCTGTATACATAGTGCTTGATATATTTGATTGAGATGATACCGTACGATGAGAGAACGTATTGGAAAAACGCTGTGTACCAGAACTACAACCAGCAACAATAGTTACCACCGCTAACAAAGTTATTCTCTGAAAATTATGCTGGAAAATATTATCCAAAGCTTTTAGATACATCGTTTTGCTCACTCATCAATAATCAACTCACTCCATTAAAGCTTTTTTAAATTACCGAAGAGTTAAAATGAGATGTTTTATTCATAAATATCTTTATATAAGATCAAAATGAATTTAACGTAGACAATTTGCAGAAACTTCTTAGCTTTTAAAAATTAAAGTATCTCCGCAATGCCTTTAATAAAAGGTTGGTAACGCACTTGGAACAGTTCTAAACACTCAAATCGACTACCAATTTTTGTATAGCGCGTCACCGTTTGTACCCCTTCGTCAGGTCCTATCGCCTGAATGAGAATTCCATTTTCAGCTAAAAGTTCTAAAAATTCCTTTGGTTCATCAAAACGTGATGGCCAAATAAGAATGCGATCAAATGATCCTAAGCCTGTCACACTATGACTTCCATCAATCTGCCTTATAACAATATTTTCAATTCCTAAAGTTTGAAATTTTTGGCGTGCTAAATCAACAAGCGTTTTATAACGATCAATCGTTGTCACGCGGTCACTCAGACATGCCATAAGAGCAGTACAAAAACCAGATCCTGTACCAATTTCTAAGACACGATGCCTTTTTTTCAACGATAATGCCGAAAGAATTAAGAGTTGTTCTTCCAAACGTTCCATATATTCACCACACTCAAGGGGAATAACTTTATTATCATAAGCACTATTGAACCAAGGAGCAGCAACAAACTGTTGACGCGGAATTTTCTCTAATGCCGAAAAAAATCGCACGTCATCAATGCCTTTGCTACGCATTTTCAGTACAAGAGCGGCTAACTCCTCACGAAATTGTAAAATACCCTTTTGCCCCATAGTATCATTCAATCTCCAATGGAGGTACACTTTTATCATACTGACAAACTGCTTCTTTTAAAATGGCAAAAACTTGCGTCTGTGTATCATCACCTCTTGGCAATAAACGCATATTGTCTCTCCTTTCGTAAAATTAAGCAGTAATACAGCGCATGCCTCCCATATAAGGTTGTAAAACATCTGGAATAATAATTGATCCATCAGCCTGTTGATAATTTTCAAGTACGGCAATAAGACAACGTCCAACAGCCGTACCAGAACCATTAAGGCTATGAACAAAATGCAATTTTTTATCGCCTTCTTTACGATAGCGCGCATTCATACGACGACCTTGAAAATCTCCACAAACTGAACAGCTAGAAATTTCACGATAACATTCTTGACCAGGAAGCCAAACCTCGATGTCATAGGTTTTACGCGCTGCAAACCCCATATCACCCGTAGAAAGAACCACTGTGCGAAAAGGCAAACCAAGCCGTTTTAATATATCTTCTGCACATTCCGTCATACGTTCTAATTCAATTAAAGACTGCTCTTCACTGGTAATCGAGACCATTTCAACTTTCCAAAATTGATGCTGACGCAACATACCGCGCGTATCACGACCGGCTGCTCCCGCCTCTGAACGAAAACAGGGAGATAAAGAAGAAAATCGCAGTGGTAAATCTGATATTTCAAGAATTTCATCGTTGACCAAATTGGTTAATGGCACTTCTGCTGTGGAAATAAGCCATCGACCATCTGTTGTACGAAAAAGGTCTTCAGCAAATTTCGGTAATTGTGCTGCTCCGTAAACAATTTCATCACGAACAAGAAGAGGTATTGAGACTTCTGTGTAACCATTCTCATTGACATGCACATCAAGCATAAACTGGCCTAATGCTCGTTCTAGCCGTGCTAATGCCCCTGAAAGTACTGTAAAACGTGTTCCAGACAAACGACTAGCTCGTTCAAAATTCATCTGCTTGAGATCTTGACCAAGATCAAAATGTTCCTTTGGTGTAAAATTAAATGTTGGAGGTGTACCAAAATGTCGAATGACGACATTATCACTTTCATCTTTACCTTCTGGAACATCATCTAATGGAATATTTGGAAGTGCTGAAAGAATTTTCTCAAGACTCTCCGTCAGCTGTTTTTCTTCCACTGTTGCAGAGGAAAGAAAAGCTTTAATCTCTTCAACTTCAGCTCTAAGACGTTCAGCCATTTGCTGATCCGATACCGCTAAAGCCTGTCCTATTTCCTTTGAAACAGCATTGCGACATTCCTGCGCCAATTGCACCTTAGCAATATGCGACCGACGTGCAAGATCAAGTTGTATTAACCTTTCAGCTTGTGGCTCAAGACCTCTACTTACGAGTGCTTTATCTAATTTCTCAGGATTGTCACGAATCCACTTAATATCAAGCATAAAAATTCCTCATTATATTGTTTTATTCATTCCTTATCGCATAAGATTATACACTTTTCTTAAGCGGATTTTCTTCTCTTTTCTATACTGTAAGCAATTAAAATTGAAATCTCGTAAAGTGCTATCGTTGGTAAAGCCACTGCAAACATCGTAAAAAAATCCGACGGCGTTATGATTGCCGCAATAATAAAAGAGAGCAAAATAGCCCATTTTCGTTTAGACGCCAAATCATAAGACGTTAAAAATCCAATTTTTGTTAAAAGACTGATGACAAGAGGTAATTGAAAAATCAAACCAAAAATTAGGATAAATGATGTCATAAAGCCCAAATAATCAGAAATACGCACTATAAACTCTATTTTTAAATGAACATCTGGAAGAAATTGTTGAGAAAGGCTAAACCATAGTATTATTGGCGCTAATAGACCATAAACAAACGCTCCCCCAATACAAAATAAAATAGGCCCCCCAATGAGAAATGGTAAAAAAGCCATCCGCTCATTTTTATAAAGCCCTGGTGCAATAAAACTATAAAACTGAAAAGCCGTATAGGGAAAAGATAAAATAATTCCCCCAAAAGCAGAAAGCTTCATCTTCGTTAAAAAAGTTTCCCATACTTGCGTTGATTGCAAACGAATACCCTCAGGATTACCCCCTGCTATTTTCATTGCCCACTGATATGGCCATAGTAAAAAATTTAAGATATAATCTTTAACAAGAAAACACATCATAAAAGCGATCATAAATGCAACCAAGGCAGCAATAATTCGCTGACGAAGTTCAATTAAATGTTCTAAAAGTGGTGCCATATGGGCATCAACTTCATCTTTCTTAACATTCATGACATATCTTCTTTATCTTTAGAAGCAATAGATACTGTCGTATCTTTATTGGTTACGTTTTGATCGCATTCCAAAATTTCTTTATCTTTTTTTGATTTATGGTGTGTTGCCTTAACATCCAAATTATCGTGGATATCTTCTAATGTATTTTGAATGGGATCAAAAGTCTCTGTCAACTTCTTACTTGAATCGCTAATATTCGAACATGTTTTTTGCAAAGCATCGAGCTCGATTTGTCTTATTGCATCATCAAACTGATGACGCAATTCATTTGCTGTTGAACACATACGAGCTCTTACCTTTGCTACTGTTTTTAATATTTTAGGTAAATCTTTCGGTCCAACGACAATGATGAGAACAAGTAAGATTACGATAAACTCTGGTCCATCAATCCCAAACATCTCTTAATTCGACTTTCTCATCAAAAAATAATGCACAATGATGATTGCGTTTTTGTTACTGTTTTTTAGCAACAGATGTTTTGCTTTTTTTAGAAGCAGAAGAAACCTTTCTGCGCGCTGTTGCATGTTTTACCGATAACGGCTGAGATTGTTGAGATTCTACATCAATTATTTGGGAAGTAGGAGCCATTTCAACTTTATCCTCAATGCTGTCATCTTCTTCCTTCATATTTTTTTTGAAGGCTTTAATTCCCTTAGCAACATCGCCCATTAATTCAGAAATTTTACCGCGACCGAAAAGCACAAAGATAATCAATAAAATTATAATTAAATGCGTTGGTGAAAAAATATTACCCATTACTCTCTCTAACTTATGCTTTTAAATTTGATTTCATTTATTCATGCTTCCTCTGAAGAATGTATCAAAATAATATCTTACTTGTATATTTTCTTCTTAACTTAAAAACAATTACACGCTTTTATTGCAAAAGAACTTTTTATCCTCTCATCCCTTTTTAGCGTACTATAACACAAACCATTCAACAATGATAAACCGCCTCATACAAAATTCAAAACACTTAAAAACTTTTCTAAAATAACTTCATCTGATCTCCTAGGTTACTCATCTTCCTGTAAATACTATAGCTAATGTCTCTCCTTTTACACAATGTTTTACGTATCATTACAAACATTTCCGTCAAATTATCCTTTACTGATAAAGATCATAACATGTTGTAAAATACTTTACGTATTCAATTAAAAAATTCAGAAAGAAAAATCTCTAAAAAACTTTCTTAACACATCATCAGTCTCTTCAAAAACTATCATCTTACGCACAACATTTATTCTTTGCGTTGGGGTAGGAATTTTATCATTCATTATTCTATGTACAATACGAAATATGAGCCATCATCGCGTTCAGTTAAATATCTGGCGTGTAAATAAAAACTATTAGCGGAAAGAGTAAAAATGCACTTTATGAACTAACTCAAGTACCAAGAAGTATGGCAATACTGCTAAAAAATAAAAAGGTACCAGCTTGCGCCTTTATTCAGAAAATACCTCCATATAACCAGCTCTCTAAGCCACTGTATGCTCTAACTATTACAAGTCTCCGGATTCTGGGCATGCGTTCTCATAATATCATGTGTTTAACCTATCTCAGTATTGAAAACAGAATGGGCATGAATAGAAAATTACATTCAATCAAAAGCATGGTATCGAAGCATAATCCATATAAGAAAGAATTTCTTATCCTAGCCTTTTTTATAAGATTACCTCATAAAGCCGCTCGATAATATAGTGTTAGAGATAGATAAACCTATTTACTTTAGTTTAAAATTCCTCATTTTTATTGAGATCGCTTGCAGAGCACATATCAATTTTCAAAAGTTTTATTTTAGCATCATACACAATAACCTAGCTATTTAGCGTGTATAATGTAAAGCTTTGGCTCTGCTTAAAGCAATGAGATTCATTCACACTTTTACAAAAATCTATCACTATAACACCAGCACTTTATTGCTCTATCCATAATTTTACGCTCGCTAAAAAAACTTATAAATGTAACAATGTTTTTATCAAGCATTTGAAATTCTTTAATCTTTAAACAAGAAAATTTATGAATGAATTTGAAAGATACCCTTCAATTTTTCAAAAAACTTCACTAATATTCTCGTTAATTGAGTGTTTTTTATAGTCTTCCTAGAAGAGTCCGCGATCATAAAGAAAAATCTCTTACAACATAAATATCTCTATTGAAATGTTTGATCTCTTCTTGTCTATCTTTCATATAAAAAATTTAAAATTTTAACGATTAATCTCATAATATAAAAATAGCCTTGTGAATAAATGCTCCGATGACATTAATATTTTTTCTGTAGTGTATAATGTGGGAGTGAGGGTATTGTTTGATTTCTATAAGAATATTTTTATGGATATCAATTCTATTATTCTATGCTAATAATCCGGTACAGTTATACATATGATAGAGTTTACTCCATGAATTATCGGCATATTTATCATGCTGGCAATTTTGCTGATGTTTTTAAACACATTATTGTCACTCGCATTGTAGAATATCTCAAACGCAAAGAAAAAGCTTTTCGCGTTATAGATACGCATGCTGGAATCGGTATTTATGACCTTTCTTCTTTAGAAGCACATAAAACAGGAGAGTGTCGCGAAGGTGTCCAACGACTTTTTTCAACTCCTATCCCAGAAGATTTAAGAACACTCCTTTGTCCATGGTGTGATATCATTGATGCCCTCAATAAAGGGGAAAAAGAAATTGTATTTTATCCTGGATCTCCTGTTCTTATTCGTCAATTATTACGGAAACAAGATCGCCTCACCGCAATAGAATTGCACAATGAAGATTATCATATTTTAGCAAAAAACTTTGCAGGAGATTATCAGACAAAAGTTCTGCATTTAGATGGTTGGCTTTCCTTAAATGCTCATGTACCACCAAAAGAAAAACGTGGGTTTATCCTTGTTGACCCTCCCTTTGAAAAAACTGGAGAGTTTTCCCGCCTTATTGATGGATTAACGAAAGCCTATCGTCGCTTTTCTGGAGGAATCTACGCTTTATGGTATCCTGTTAAATATGACAAAGAAATTGAAAGTTTTCTTCACGCGCTTTATCAAACCGGAATTCCTAAGATTCTACAGCTTGAAATGCGTATCCGAAAAAGTTCAAGTCCACCGACAATGAATGGAAGTGGTATGATTATTATTAACCCTCCCTACCTTTTGGAAGAAGAAATGAAAAAACTCAGCCCCTTTCTTATCAACCGTCTGGGACAAGATGAAAATGCCCAAATAACGCATAAGTGGCTTCAAAAAGAACATCTATTATGTTAGACTTTTCTCTATATTTTTTCTAAATCAAATATCATGTTGTAAAATACAAAGGCATTAAATGATAAAGTTCTTTGATTCTTTGGATAATACCAACATATTATAATGGTAAGCTAATAACGATCAGCGTGAATTAATTTTTTTCCTTTTAGAAAGTCTATCCTCTTAATCATCATGAATTTCCTATTCAATCATTTTAATGGATAAATTAGGCAAATTCATAAAGCTGTCTTAGAATAACAACTCTCATGTTTTTTATGAAAGATCGGCTCTCTAAAATCATACTCTTATGCTATAAGATATTATTTATAGAAAAAAATTATAAAGACATAAATAATCATTATTTAATAAAAAAGAATATTTCATACATTAAACGAACAACATATTTGTAATAAACGGAATGGTCCTGAAAAGTAATACAAATTGTCCGCAAAATGAACGGGAAAAACTTTCTTTTCTCTCTAATATTACATGGCATAATGCTAATCAAAGCAATGAGAAAAATCAATTCCAAGGTATCAAGTTCATACAAGAGTTTGTTAGACACCTTCCGCATAAGCCAGGGGTTTACCGGATGATTGGTGAAAATGGTGATATTCTCTATGTTGGCAAAGCCCGTAATCTCAAAAAACGTGTTTCAAACTATACACGTGAACAAGGACACAATAATCGTATTACCCGCATGATTCGTGCAACATATCATATGGAATTTATCGTCACCCATACAGAAACAGAAGCACTCCTTTTAGAAGCCAATCTCATCAAAAGATTGCATCCACATTTTAATGTACTCCTACGTGATGATAAAAGTTTTCCTTATATTATGATTACAGATGATCATCGAGTGCCTGCACTTTACAAACATCGTGGTGCTCGAATACGAAAAGCTCACTATTTTGGTCCTTTTGCTTCTGCTGGTGCAGTGACACAAACAGTTCATGTTTTACAACGCGTCTTTTTATTACGAACCTGTACTGATTCAGTTTTTGAAAACCGTACACGCCCCTGCTTGCTTTATCAAATTAAGCGATGTTCTGCACCTTGTACTCATGAAATTAGTGACAGTGATTATAAAGAACTGGTGAAAGGAGCAAAAGCGTTCCTTTCGGGAAAAGATCAATCTATTAAAAGCGATATGGTTCAAGCTATGCATAAAGCCGCTGAAAATCTCGATTTTGAACAAGCAGCTTCCTATCGTGACCGCTTATCAGCCCTTTCTCACATACAAAGCCATCAAGGTATTAATCCTCAAACGATAAAAGAAGCGGATGTATTTGCAATTGCGCAAAAAGAAGGAATGACCTGTATTCAAGTGTTCTTTTTTCGCATGGGGCAAAATTGGGGAAACCGTGCCTATTTTCCTAAAGCAGATCCCTCTTTTTCCCGCACTGAAATTTTAGCGAGTTTTCTTGCCCAATTTTACGATGATAAACCACTTCCTAAAAGCATCCTTTTATCTGAAGAAATTGAAGAAAAGACACTTCTTACAGAGGCATTTAGTCTCAAAGCAAATCACAAAGTGTCCCTCTCTTTACCTAAACAAGGTGAACGAAAAACTCTTGTTAATCGTGCCTATCTCAATGCTCATGAAGCACTTGAACATAAGCTTTCTGAAACAGCCACCCATACAAAATTGCTTCAAGGTCTTGCTAAAACATTCCAACTACCTGTTCCTCCACGCCGGATAGAAGTCTATGACAATTCTCATATCATGGGAACAAATGCTGTAGGGGCTATGATTGTTGCTGGTCAAATGGGATTTATTAAAAATCAATATCGAAAATTCAACATTCGCTCAACAGATATCACGCCTGGCGATGATTTTGGCATGATGAAAGAAGTGATTAAACGAAGATTTTCACGCCTTATCAAAGAGTATGATCTGCCAAATAGAAGTCATGACATAAAAGATGATGATCTTTTTCCCATTTGGCCTGACCTTATCTTAATCGATGGTGGTGAAGGACAAATCAACAGCGTACATGCAATACTTGCTGAATTACAATTAAATGATCTCTTCACAGTTGTTGGAATCGCCAAAGGTGTTGACCGTCATGCGGGACGTGAACGATTTTTTATAAAAGGTATCCCCCCCTTTACACTTCCTCCACGTGATCCTATCCTCTATTTTTTGCAACGTCTGCGTGATGAAGCACACCGTTTTGCGATTGGAACTCATAGGATAAAACGAAAAAAAGCAACATTCAAAAACCCACTTGATGAAATCGAAAATATCGGTCCGACAAGAAAGCGTGCATTGCTTCATCATTTTGGAAGTGCCAAAGCTGTTGCTAGTGCCTCATTTGAAGATTTAAAAAAAGTTACGGGAATTTCTATGACAATTGCACAAAAAATTCATAACCATTTTCATGAAAAATAGGCTTGTTTCATAACCTTCGACTTGTTACGTTAAGGAAATATATTCTCTTTCACAAGAATTAAAAATGGCTCCATGAAAAATCATACTTTTTCTTTTCCAAATATTTTAACTTATGCACGAATTGTTGCAGTCCCAATGGTTGTTGCATGCTTTTTTTTAGAAGGGCGACTACAATCAAGTGATATCACTCGCTGGATTGCTGTTTCCATTTTTATCGTTGCATCCATTACTGACTTTCTTGACGGTTACCTTGCTCGTATTTGGGAACAAACATCCAATATTGGTCGCATGTTAGATCCAATTGCCGATAAACTTCTCGTCTCTGCTTGTTTGCTCTTGCTTGCCGCAGACAGTACCATCGCTGGGTGGACACTATGGGCAGCTATTATCATTCTTTGCAGAGAAATTCTTGTATCAGGATTACGTGAATATTTGGCTGAGTTAAAAGTTAGTGTTCCTGTCTCTCGTCTTGCAAAATGGAAAACTTTTGTACAGATGATCGCTATTGTATTTCTTTTAGCTGGACCAGCCGGTAATAAAATTTTCCCTTACACAGTAGAGTTTGGCATTACTATGCTGTGGATTTCTGCCCTCCTTACATTGTGGACAGGGTGGGATTATTTTCGTGCAGGTTTAAAACACGTTATCCTATGAAGAGTATGGAGATTTATAATGATAATTTATCTTTTTGTACTTAAATAAGAGATGAGGATAGCATAAGATTGATTTATTTTTATTAATGATAAATCAATCAAACACTTTTTTGCACATTACAAGTAAGGGTGGTATATAGATAAAAGCTCTTCAAAAAAGAGTAAATAGGCTTTATATTTTCGTAAAAGCAGCTGTAATATTAAAAGCTAAAAAACAATTAATGCTCCATATGCTTTCAAAAAAGTCTATAATCTTATAAGCAAAAAACCGAAATATAGTGTTTCGGATTTTTGCTTCTTATATACGCTTTATTATTATAAACGCTTTATTAACCAACAATTTCTATCTCAGAAAACCAAAAGGCGATTTCTGTTTTTGCCGTTTCAGCACTATCGGATCCATGGACAGAATTTTCGCCAATCGATAAAGCATGAACCTTACGAATTGTCCCTTCTTCTGCATCACTAGGATTCGTAGCCCCCATTACTTCACGGTTTTTAGCTATTGCATTTTCGCCTTCCAAAACTTGTACAACGGTTGGACCAGAAGACATGAATTCAACCAATTCACTAAAAAAAGGGCGTTCTTTATGAATAGCATAAAATTTTTCAGCCTCACGTTTGCTCATCCAAACACGTTTAGACGCAATAACACGTAGCTCCGCATCCTCAAGCATTTTAGTAATTGCGCCAGTCAAATTACGACGGGTTGCATCTGGTTTAATCATCGAAAAAGTACGCTCTAAAGCCATTTACTCACCTTTATTTCATTTATAACATTCTCTGACTGTTTCTATAGCGAGCAAGGAGCCCTTTGCCAAGTGACTCTGCAAAAATCTACACAAATTCTCAAAATATAGAATGAATTATAAAGAAAACTTTAATAAAAATACCTGCAATCGCTCATCCCATCATAAAGATGCGCTACCGACTCTCAATAAATATTGAACCTTCTTTCATAATCTTAAATGCTTCCCATCAAAATTATCATTTAAGCAATAAAAAGTCATAAGAAAAAACTCACATGCAAAAAATATATCTTTTTGAAAGCCTTCTTCTTTAAAGAGGACGAACCTAGACACTTGGTTTGAAAATCCTTCTACACACATTGAGATCAATTAAAAAATAACCATATACTTAGAAACTATAGCGTACACCTATAATTCCCTGAAGGGACTGTTTTGTTTTACGCCCTTTAATATAATGGGCCTCACCATATAACTTTAACTTCTCACTCACTAAACTGCTTAAACCTATTCCTAATTTACCTGCATTCCCTGATAAGTCCGTGGTAAAGGAATGCCGTTGATTAATTAACGTTTGATTGTCATCTTTATTCTCACGCAACCATGCTGCTGTAATATACGCAAGCGATGAGGAATCCATGTGAAAACCAAATTCATATCCTAAAGATAAACCAACCTCACTGCGTAATGAAGTGAATGGACGCATGTCACCTGTCATGTCATTCGATAACTTGATTTCTTTACCTTCAACTTGCAACCATGTAAATTGTCCATAAGGCTGCAACCAACTGTTCTTTGACGTCTGAAGTCGATAACCTGCTTCAAAGGAGGCGCCCACCGCCCATTGCCTATAACTTCCTTCAATCCCTAAACCATTCGTTGAAACTGCCTTTAGAGTATTTTGATAATGATTGTATTTTAAAATACCATCGAGATACCATCCACTATGATCCAAATAAGTGACATAAGCGCCAATACCATAAGTATTGATACCACTGATACCCCCCCGTGCATGCGCAACACGGACACGATCATAACTGCCAAAACCACCTATATAAAATTCTCCATTTTCCCACTCGCTTAAACCATTGATCCCTAAAACAATACCTGTCTGATCTAACTTAAAATCTATATGCTCTGTCGCAATACTCTCTTTAGATTTAATCGCATAGGTCCATAAAGCTGCATTCTTTTTACTTTTATCTAGAATTCCTCTTCCCGCACGCACTGTTTGCATTTCGTTGTGAAACACCATCGCTGGAGCTACAGACATAGACAATACCGCATCTGTAGAGGGCGTGGTCAAAAAGTGAGAAACTGAAAGCGTCTCACTCAATTGTGGAGAAGGCTGTTCTTTATGAACTGGACGCAAAATCATTTGATCGGCTAAAGATTGTGAAGATTCTGAAACAACAGCCTGTTGCTCTTCATCAGAAAAATGAAGAGGACTCGCTAGAGGAAACACCAGACGATTCTGATTTTCTTGAGAGGGAGATACAGAAACACTAGAGACATTCTGCGCTTCTCTTAAATGACGTGGAGGACGTGGTTTAGCTGGTTGTTTTTTAGTAGGTTTACGAGAACCGGTATTTTTTCCTCTAGAAGAAGCACCTTGATCAGATAATGCAAGAGGAATCTTCGTTTTCTTGTTTACACACTGTGTTTCAGTACTCGAACGTGTCGTACCTTCAGAGGCAGAACTTAAATACCAAATTGTAGAATAACCACTAGAATCAGCACATCTTTCTCTCTTTCGTAAAACATACTGATAGGCTCCACCATCAACAGCTGTAATATAATTACCCGAAAGATCTTCCAGAGTAAAATTAGCGCCTCCTAATTTATCAGTAACTAAATTAATCTCTGTAGCCCAACCATTTTTCTGAGAGATAGGACCTGTAATTTCACGACCAGAATCTGCAACGCTTATTTTGTGATTACCCGAACCTTCATCAATCGACAAGTAATCACTTGCATCCCCCGTAGCACTAATATTGAATCGAAAATGCAAACTTCCTGAAAGTTTCTCAACATGAAGTGAAATATGTTGTGGATCATACGGTATAGAAGTAAAAATAATAGTCCCATCCTGCCCCCCTAAATCTTCAATTTCAATCTGAGGTTTTTCTCCTATATTCCGTTCACCAACCTCAAATATTGTTTCTTCAACTCTGTCCTTTATAGGAATTTTTTTCTTAGTCGTATGATTTGTCCTATCACCAGCGAATAAATAAAGTTCTCCGTGATCATTGACAATTACTTCTCCAACGACATCTTTTATACCAACATGGAACCACGACTTAGCAGAGTTGTTAACAGTCAGACCATCCACAAACCCTTCAGGATATACAACTTGAATAGCATGATCTTTCAAATTAGTAGCAAAAGATTCTCCTAACGCTAAGACGTGCTGTCTCCCATTTCCAGAGACCTCAGCATACATTGATTTTCCCCCCTCTTTTCTTTCTCCTGCATAAAGGTTTTGTTCTCCGTTATCTACCACTTTCGTATTCCAAACCCACGCTCCATCATACACATTCTGCTGTCCCACTGCTCCACTGCCACCAGAAACTGTGGATTTATATGCACTACTTTTTCTCTCCACGCTTATAAGATCAAGACCTTTTTCTTCATGAATAAACTGCTTACCTCCAAGGATTTTAGCATCTATTGCATTTCCTCCACGCGTAACTATTTGCATCCCTCCTTTTTCAATAGTGGATCCCATGGAAGTTTTTCCATTTTCAACAATTTCAACACCACCACCTTCGATCTTAACATTATTGTTGAAAAGGGTTGTAATCAGTGCTGAACCTTTTGGTACCTTCCCTCCACTTTCCACATTTTCTAATCTTTTTAACTCTTCATTCCTGTTTTCAACTGCACTTGCAACTTGTACAAGACAACTACTGATCATCAATACTGAAAAACTCAACTTATGTTTATACTGCATTATCGACACTCCACTCTCAATTATTTAGAAAAATATCCCACGGCTACGTAGGTAACTCGTCTTAGATTGTATCGTAATGTGTTTTATTTATGTTTAAAAACACTTTTTAAGTGTATTTTTTAATATAAACAACTTTAAGTTGTGTTTCTATAAAAGCCACTAGAAAGTTCTAACTTACGGCTGAAAATCTTAATAAAATTCAAATTGTTTACTTGAGTTCAAGGAACAATTTTCAATATTTGAAGTTAGATGAACAAAATGCTCGTGCCTAACGAGGTCACGTCCTTCACGGAACACAAAACGCCATTGGATTGTACATTCACGCGCTTGTTTTAAAGAGACATCTCTCAACGCACCCGAACCCATTTCGCGACGTCATCCCATGAATGGTATACCGGTAAAGCCATTGCGTCCCCAATCTTTACGCTTATGAAGAAGCGAGCCGATATCATCATACACTTTGCCATCCTAATGTTGTGACAGCCCTTGACACTAGAGAAGATTCATAAGAAACATTTTTACTCTTTTCTTATATAGTTTTTATCCACATGTTCATCCCACTTGTGATGTGCCAAGCGAATAATTTTGATTGATTCAACATAAACAGATTTGGAATGAGAGAATCCTATGATACTCGAGACTCTCATTCAACATGCATAGAAATGAATTATTATTATAAATTCAGTATGTTGCCTTTAAAAAAGAGAGTATAAAGACATTCCTACTATTTGAGAAAGTCCCTATACTCTCGAAAAGACATAGCCGAGCGTTATCTGTTTAAGCTTGCAAAACAATTACATTTGTAAAATTAATCAGCCGTGTACACACATATTTAGAAACTATAGCGTAATCCTAAAATACCTTGAAGAGCATTCTTAATCTTATGTCCTTTTAGATAATGTGCTTCCGCATAAAGTGTTAGTTTATCATTGACCGTACCGTTTAAACCAATTCCCAATTTACCCGCACTGCCTGATAAATCTGTAATAAATTTATACTGCTTATTAATTGTCGTATAATTATTATTTATATTCTCACGCAACCAAGCTGCCATAATGTAAGCTGTTAATGAAGTTTCTGAATTCACAAAAAATTCATGTCCTGCAGTCAATCCAACTTCACTGCGGAATGAATTTAATGGGCTTAGATCACCTATCATTTCATTGGAAAGTTTTATTCTTTTACCTTCAACCTGCAAACCTGTTAGCTTGATATAAGGCTGCATCCAAGTATTCTGTGCCGGTTCAAAATAACAGCCAATCTCAAATGATCCACCTATCGCCCACTGATTGTAATGACTTTGAATAGCTAAACCATTCGTTGATATGGCTTTTAAATTATCTCGGTAATAATTATATTTCAAAACACCATCCATATACCATCCACGATGATCAAAATAAGTTGCGTAAGTTCCAATGCTATAAGAGCTCAAATCACTATCACCACCTCGTGCATGAGAAACACGTGCTTGATCATAACTCCCAAAACCACCAACATACAACTCTCCATGCCTTAATTCACTCAACTGATCAGCACCAACAACTAAACCTGTCTGCCCAAGCTTAAAGTGTGTATGGCCTGTCGCAACACGTTCTCTGCTCTTAATCCCATAAGTCCATAGTTCGATATCTTTCTTATTTCTGTCCCAAATTTTTCTACCATTCCGTACAACTTGCAACTCATTATTAAAAATAAGTCCAGGGACTACGGACAACGTTAACACTGCATCTGTAGAGGGGGTTGTTGATGTTTCACCAGGAAAAAAAGGATCTGTCGGATCTGGCATAGAAGGCTCTGGTCCACTGAGGCGGTCTGCCGATAAAAACCAAACTTTCCCATTTTCATCCTTTCTTTCTTTCAAATCATACATATAAGTTCCACCATCAATGGCGTTAATTTTTTCACCCTTAAGATCTGTCAGCGTAAAATGCGCACCACCACTTTGATCCGTAATTAAATCACGCTTATTTGAAAAAGGATCCGTGATTTCAACTCCAGAATCAGCAACACTTATTGTATGTTTCCCAGCGCCTTTCTCAACCAAGAGATAATCACCACGGTTATGGGCAATCGTAGTATTGAACGCGAAATGTAAATTTCCTGAAAGATTATTCACATGAAGCTGAGAATAATATGGATCAGAACCTGTAAACGAAAAAATAACACTCCCTTCACCACTTAATTTTTGTATCAAAGAACTTTTTCCATCAAACTCATCAGTAACAGAGTACAGTTTTGTATCTTTTCCATTTAAAATAATATCTTCTACTGTGGTGCGTTGTTGATCATTCCCAGCATAAAGATGGATCTGCCCAGAATGGTTTACCTGTGTCTTGCCTTCTAATGTTGCTCCAGCATGCACCCATGATTTTGTTTGATCATTCATTGTTAGATTCTTTACAGATCCATCAGTATATATTTCCTGAATAGCACTCTCATTTAAAGTGACTCCAATAGCCTGACCGCCTTTTAAGATACGTTGTTTACCACCACCAAAAACTTCTGTGTCAAATGCAAAACCACCATTTTTTGCACTTTGAGACTTTTTTCCAACCTCTTGGACACCCCCTCGCATAACTTTCGTATTCCAAACTTTTCCGCCATCATATACTTTTTGTTGGCCTAGTGTTTCATCTTGACCATAAATGACAGTATGAGAAGCACTACTCCCTTTAATCTCTCCTCCAATATCCCCCTCGCCGAAAACAAGCTGCTCACCACCATAAATTTTAGTCCCTTCTACTTTTCCTCCATTTCCAACACTTTGGTGTCCGCCTTCTTCAACAACAGCATTTTTCGAAAAACCTTGTTTTCCCTTCAAAGCCTGAACATTTTCAATTCCACCATGTTCAATTTTACTATTCTCACTGAGTCCTCCTGCATACACATAAAGCTCTGCACCATTCCTTACAGTGTTATTAATGGATCGCCCTGGACTATCAATCTCACCATCATTTGAAATGTATGCTTTACCTTCATTATCAAGGATATAATTTTCTAAAATTGCCCCATCTTTAATGGAGATAAGTTCAGGCTTTTTAAGAAACGCAGTATTTTGTTCTTGTGCATTATATCCAGCATTGTCACGATGACTACTGTCAAGTTCCTGTTGACTCGCAAACACTCTAGCACCCTTATCCATGATAAAATCGCTAGGCTTTTTCAAAAAGTCTAATTCATTGCGCGTTCTTACCATGGCATCATTAGAGGCTCCAAGTATGCATCTGCCTGTTTTCATATCCTCATTGTATTGATCTTGAAATACTTTATCATTTTCATAACTTGAAGATTGACAAAAAAGTGCTGTTCCCCCCTCATTTGCAGCAGCAGCTTGCACAAAACAGCTGCTCAACATGAGTATCCAACAATGTCGTTTCCATTTATATTGTAGAGCCATATCCTCCCCCCTTCACGCCTGCATAGACACTAAACGTAATTAGCTCTACAAAATATATTTTCAACCTTAGATTGCAACAATCCTTCTTAAAAATCCTCCTTATCTCATAAAAAACCGTTCTTTATAGTTTTTAAATACTTTTTTGATCAAGAATATAAGAGCGCTCTTATAGTGCTTCTTTAGCATTTTCTCGGAGTTTTCTTATCAAAGATAAAAAGTAATGTATAATCAAGTATATAAGGGTATACAGTTTATCATGAACAACGAAGCTGCGTGCTCTGAAAAATTGTTCTCTGAACCTTTAATTAAAGACCTTTAAAAACAATCATATATTTAAAGATAACTAAAAAATAACCATATATTTAGAAACTATAGCGTACACCTATAATTCCCTGAAGGGACTGTTTTGTTTTACGCCCTTTAATATAATGGGCCTCACCATATAACTTTAACTTCTCACTCACTAAACTGCTTAAACCTATTCCTAATTTACCTGCATTCCCTGATAAGTCCGTGGTAAAGGAATGCCGTTGATTAATTAACGTTTGATTGTCATCTTTATTCTCACGCAACCATGCTGCTGTAATATACGCAAGCGATGAGGAATCCATGTGAAAACCAAATTCATATCCTAAAGATAAACCAACCTCACTGCGTAATGAAGTGAATGGACGCATGTCACCTGTCATGTCATTCGATAACTTGATTTCTTTACCTTCAACTTGCAACCATGTAAATTGTCCATAAGGCTGCAACCAACTGTTCTTTGACGTCTGAAGTCGATAACCTGCTTCAAAGGAGGCGCCCACCGCCCATTGCCTATAACTTCCTTCAATCCCTAAACCATTCGTTGAAACTGCCTTTAGAGTATTTTGATAATGATTGTATTTTAAAATACCATCGAGATACCATCCACTATGATCCAAATAAGTGACATAAGCGCCAATACCATAAGTATTGATACCACTGATACCCCCCCGTGCATGCGCAACACGGACACGATCATAACTGCCAAAACCACCTATATAAAATTCTCCATTTTCCCACTCGCTTAAACCATTGATCCCTAAAACAATACCTGTCTGATCTAACTTAAAATCTATATGCTCTGTCGCAATACTCTCTTTAGATTTAATCGCATAGGTCCATAAAGCTGCATTCTTTTTACTTTTATCTAGAATTCCTCTTCCCGCACGCACTGTTTGCATTTCGTTGTGAAACACCATCGCTGGAGCTACAGACATAGACAATACCGCATCTGTAGAGGGCGTGGTCAAAAAGTGAGAAACTGAAAGCGTCTCACTCAATTGTGGAGAAGGCTGTTCTTTATGAACTGGACGCACAATCATCTGATCGGCTAAAGAGTGAGAAGATTCTGAAACAGCAGTTTGTTGCTCTTCAGCAGAAAGAGGATGAGAACTCGCTGGACCTGAGACTTCAATAACGTGACTTCCAAGAGAGGAAACAGTTGGAGAAACAAAAGCTGGAGATCTTTGACTCAAGTTTTGGCGTTTTTTTCTTCGACGTGGCAATTTAATAGCATGCTCTTGTGATGCTGCAATCGTTGAAAGAGAAGAAACTGATTGATTTTGATTTAAATGCCGCACAGATCTGCTTCTACTACGTGGTAAACTGTTGAGAAATGAAACATTATCAATAAATACTGCAGATAAATACCAAACTTTTTCACCCCCATCCTCATCAATTCTCTGTTTTAAACCATACGTATAGGTTCCGCCATCAATAGTTTTAACATTTGCACCAGAAAAGCTTCTCAAGGTAAAATGTGCGCCACCACTTTGATCAAAAATTAAATCAAGTTCTGTTGAAGAGGGATCAACAATTTCAATACCGGAATCTAAAATACTTATTGTGTGAGAACCACTCCCATTCTTGATAAAGAGATAATCACCTTTTTCTTCTGCAAGGCTAACATTAAAGTTAAAATGTAGACTCCCTGCTAGATTATCAATGTAAAGCTGAGAGTAATATAAATCATCTTCAAAAGAGGTAAAAATGACTTTTCCTACACCGCTTAACTGCTGAATGCGTGTACTTTTGTCGTCAAACCCACGAGCAACGGAGTATAATTGAGCGTCTTCTCCATTTAATTCAATGTTTTCTACTATAGTTTGTTGACCATCGTCTCCAGCATCAAGATGGAGCCCACCAAAATCCTGAACTTTTATTTCTCCTCCTAATATTGCACCAGGAGAAATCCATGAATTAGCATTACCTTCAATCGTTAGATTCTTTACAATTCCACCTGCATAGACTTCTTGAACACCACCAGTGCGTAAAATGACTGTATTTGCTTCACCTCCTGCTAAAACACGCTGCACACCCTCTGAAAAGATTTCAGCATTTACAGCTAAACCGCCGGCTTTTTCTGCAAAGTTATCATCATTAGGAAACCACTTAGCAAGAGTTTGTACTCCTCCACTCATCACTTTTGTTCCCACAGCCATCCCATCATCATATACATTCTGCTGTCCCAGCGTATCACCTTGACCATAAAGTGTCGTGTTATAAGCACTGCTCCCCACAATTCCACCATTTACATAACCATTTCCGAAAACAAGCTGCTCCCCACCATAAATTTCAGCTCTCAATGCGGTTCCTCCTCCCTCCACTCTTTGTTTTCCACCCTCGTAAATAATCGTAAATTCTGAGATCCCCTGTTCCCCTACAATCTCTGAACCACCATTTTCAATTGTTGTATTCTTACTAAAACCACCAGTCTCAACATAGAGTGTTGCAGTTTCTGGAACCGTATTATTAATGGATAATTTAAAATCATCCGCTTCTCCATCACCAGCAATATAAACTATGCTATTGTCATCAAGTACGGAGCTTTGCAAAATTTTTTCACGTGTACCAGTAATGAAATCCTCTGCATAAAAACTGAAATCACCTTTATAAGAATTGGTTATAGAATCTTCCAAAGGAGAACCATACTTTTCTTGCTCAAAAGATTCAGCTATAGGCAACTTCGTATGAGAGGGAGGAAAGATCGGAGTAGAAATTTTTCCGATGTAGATGGTGTCGATAAAGACCAAATCTTTCCACCGTTATGATCTCTTTTCTTAAGAGCGTACATGTAGACTCCATTGTCAACAGTAGCTATTTCTTCACCCCAAAATCTATCAGAGTAAAATGTGCATTTCCGCTTTGAACATGAATTAAATCAAGCTCCAAAATTAAATTCTGATTTTGTAGAAGAGAATCGGTCATTTCAACACCAGAATCGATAACGCTTATGGTGTGATGACCTGCTCCTCTTTTTATCAGAAGATAATCACCGCGCTGTTCTACAAAATTAGTATTAAACCTAAAATGTAAATTACCTGAAAGATTACCGACCTCAAGTTTAGAGTAATGTGGATTAAACACGGTAGAAGTAAAAATAACACGACCATTCCCACTCAGATTCTCAATCAAAGAACTTTCACCATCTATATTAGAGGCAATCGCATACAATTTTGTATCTCTGCCATTTAAGACAATTTTTTCTACTTCAGTACGAGATCGCTCAGCACCAGCATAAAGATAAATCCGTCCAGAATCATGAATCATAGTGCTTCCTTCTAATGTTGCACCAAAATGTAACCACGATTGTGCTTGATCTCTAATTATTAAATCCTTTACATAGCCTCCTAAATCTATTGCTTGGAAAGCATTCCCTTGTAAAAGAACGCCAATCGCGATTCCCCCCGCTAAAATGTGTTGCTCTCCACCAGAAAAGACCTTCGTATCAAATGCAAAACTGCTATAATCGTTTAGATCCTCTTCTACATAAAGATTTTGTATCCCTCCTTCCATGATCTTTGTGTTAAAAAACCTCTCCATAATCGTACAATACATTGATTTATAATGATAATTCACTGTTTTGTATGTTGAATGAGAGTCTCGAATAACGTAGGATTCTCTCATTTCAAATCTGTTTATGTTGAATCAATCAAAACCACTCATTTGTACATAACAAGTGGGATGAGTGTGTGGATAAAATTTGTATAAGAAAGGACTAAAAATGGCTCTTATGAACCGTCTTAATGCAAGGGCTGTCGCAACACCCACGAGCTGGCAAATATAATGATGGTGCCGGCTTGTTACTTCATAAGCGTAAAGATGGAGGTGCTCAATGGATTTACCGTTTTACCATTCATGGGCGGCGCCGTGAAATGGGCTTGGGTGCTTTAAGAGATGTTTCTTTAAAACAAGCCCGTGAATGTGCAATGCAATGGCGTGCTGTTTTACGTGAAGGGCGTGACCCTATTAAAGAACGCGATAAACAAAAGCGTGAGGCAATAAGCAATCTCCATTACTTAAAAGATATTGCTTTAGATACTTTTGAAAGTCGGAAATCTGAGTTAAAAGGCGATGGTAAAGATGGGAATTGGTTTGCACCTTTACGCCTACATATTCTCCCTAAATTAGGCTGTCTGCCTGTTTCTGAGATTACACAAACAGAGATACGCAATGTTCTTGCCCCTATTTGGCATTCAAAAGCTGGAACAGCTAATAGAGCTCTTACCCGTCTTAATCTTTGTCTCAAACATGCGGCTGCCTTGGGTTTGAATGTTGATTTACAAGCAACAGAAAAAGCACGCGCGCTCTTAGGTAAACAACGTCATAAAACACAAAATTTACCAGCCATGGATTGGAGAGATGTGCCTACTTTTTATAAAACACTTTGCGAAGCATCAACCTTAACACAATTGGCTTTGCGTTTGCTTATTCTGACAGGGGTTCGTACCAATCCTTTGTGTCATATTCATAAAGACCAAGTTGATGGCGATATCTGGACTATCCCTGCTGAAAATATGAAAGGTTTGCGTGATGCTACAACAGAATTTCGTGTGCCCTTATCATCAGAGGCATTAGAAATCTTAAAACAAGCGCGCTTGTTCTCTCGCAATGATTTCTTTTTTTCTGCTAGAGGTCGTGGTCCCCTCGCTGAGAAATGTATGGCTACGTATATGAGAAAAAATAAAATTGAAGCCTGCCCCCATGGATTTCGCTCTAGTTTACGCAATTGGCTCGCTGAAACAACCGATGCTCCCTATGAAGTCGCTGAAACTATTCTAAGTCATACAGTAGGAGGACAAGTAGAGCGTGCCTATCGTCGTACTGACTATCTAGAACAACGCCGGATCTATATGGATAAATGGGCGGCTTATGTCACAGGTCAATCTTAAGATATGGAGTGCATAACCCCATGATCTGTGGATAACTTTCTCTCTCTTCTCTCTCATTCTTTCTCAATAAGAGTCATAAATTATCACATCAAAAATTGTATGATAAAATATTGTTTTCTATAAATAAAACATCTTTCTAAATGAACAAAAATGTGGTTAATAAATAGTTATGATTTGTTACCATTTTTTGATAGAAAGGATTTTAGTATGACAGAAAATGATATTCTTTTAACAGACCGTGAAAGTGCAAAATTGCTTCATATGAGTGTTTCAATATTCCGCCGTCATGTAACCAATGGCTCTCTCCCAAAACCTTTAAAATTTGGTTTTTTATCGCGTTGGTTACAATCGGATCTTTTGAATGTCATCGAGCAAGCAAAACAGCAACGTTATAACGACGCAGCATAAAAAAAAACCTTGTCACGTAAGGACGGACAAGGCTTTCTCAAACTCATCACCCTAGAGAGTGCACAATCCGTCCTGTGACGCAACGTTATAGGATTTACAATGATGTGTTCTTTTAAGAATGCGCAAGGTATCACACGTGCTGTGCCGCGGGGTTTGGCATGGGCGTTATGGAACAGCCCGTTGCCCTGCTCATGATGATAGGCTACCTAGCTTATCCCTTGCCAATGGACATGATGGGCGTCTCTTAATCT
>NZ_JBHINJ010000080.1:0-1204 GCF_042194855.1 Bartonella sp. CL70QHWL
TACACCCTCCAGATAATAAAAAACCCCGCATTTGCGGGGATTCCAAACTGCACTGCCTCTCGTCTAGACACAATACGCCTAAGTACAGTAAGGTCATTAAATACGATTTGCATCACTTTGTCAACACTAAAATAACACATATTGATAATTTCAAAAGGAATCAGTTAAACAGATAAAGTGCATATTAAGGTAGACATATTAAGGTAGAAGTGATGTTTATAAAAAAATCTTTATTTAGAAGCGTATTAATTATCGCACTTTTTACAACCTATCTTATATTCCCTTCAAACGGATACGCTGATGATAATTTAGATGAATTCTGCTGTTCAAAAGAAGTAGTAAGACTAGAGAGAGCACGCAGTGATTATCTGTATAAAAATTACAATTGGTGGGAACAAAGGTATTACAACGCTCAATGGATACACGATAAATACGTAGAAAAAACTTTGTCGCTACCAGCACGACTAGCTAAGCAACATATAAAAAATATAGAGCAATGGCGTTGTCTAGTCATAAACCGAAATAGTGTATCGCGTGCCGTGATAAGCAATATGCAATTCGAAATAGAGCAAATGCAGCATTTAGATAGAGCAAAACGAAATAAGCAACATGAAAAGGTATCACAACTCCTCGATATCATTACCGATGTTCGAAAGACTATTGCTACACAAAAAGAAAAAGTTAAAAGGCTAGATCATGAAATTGAAATAGTAAATGATATGCTTATTTATTTTTATGAATAATTGCATACTTATGAAAAGTACTTATGAAGCACATTAAGAGCAACACGTAATGAATTCACAAGGTGTGGTAGCATTTGATCTTCTATAACGAGGCACTGTAGCGCTGCATAAAGGTTATATTGTCTATAGAGGCATTGGGCTTCTTTTAGTGCCTCTTGCGTGTTTATAAACTGCTCTGTTGCAAATTCTACCCATTTATCTCTTGCCTTATCATCAGATGATGATGGCATTTCGTCATAAATTGCATTAGGCAAGCCTTTTGCGCAAAGGTAATTATTCCTTATCTGTAGATATTGCTGGGCGGTGTCGTATTGCTCTTGAGTAAGCACGCCTTGCAAACAAAGCCGCCCTATATAGGTACCAGAAAGTGGATTTTTTGCCTCTTGTAGCGTTAAACCGAAGCGCTTTGCACGCATTTCTATTGCCAATTTATCAACGGCTTCACGCGGTGCTTTTGCACG